>JAYVBO010000130.1:0-4233 GCA_043750435.1 Betaproteobacteria bacterium
GGCGACGGTGTTGTTTTCGCGCTGCGCCCGCCACAGGTTGGCACCCACTCTCGCGCTGGCCGCTGCGGCGCCTTCCACCGGGCAAGCGGGCCTGCGGCATCGCCTCAGGTTATGGGACGCGCAGCAAAGGGCATTGGTTATCCTGTATGGGCTGATTGATGCTGCTAAGCAACACTGTGCTGCGGTGTGAGCGTCGCGTTGGCGTTGGCCTGATCGAGCCTGGAGAGCCCCCATGAAGAAGATGAAGACCCTAGTTGGCAGCCTGGCGCTGCTCGGATTGGCCTCGCATGCCCTGGCGCAGAGCGGCGCGCCACAGCGCATCGAAATCACCGGCTCCAGCATCAAGCGCATTGCCTCGGAAGGCGCCCTGCCGCTGCAAGTCATCAGCCGCACCGAACTGGACCAACAAGGCATCGTCAACGCCGAACAGCTGATCGAGACGCTGACCATCAACGGCAACGGCATGGACAACCTGGCCAGCAACTCGGACGTGGTGTCCGGCCAGGCGCGCGGCAACAACGGCAGCACCAGCGCCAACCTGCGCAACCAGGGCGCCAACGCCACCCTGATTTTGTTGAACGGCCGCCGCGTGGCCTCGCACGGCGTGAACGGCGGCGTGGTCGACTTGAACCAGATCCCGATGGCCGCCGTCGAACGCGTGGAAATCCTGAAGGACGGCGCTTCGTCCATCTACGGCGCTGACGCCGTCGGCGGGGTCATCAACTTCATCCTGCGCAACAACTTCACCGGCCTGCGCGCCACGGCCTCTGCTGACGTCCCGCGGCAAGCCGGCGGCCAGGTCTACCAGGCTGCCCTGGCCGGCGGCCTGGGCAACATCGACAGCGACGGCTACAACCTGCTGGCCACGCTGTCGGTGACCGACGCCAAGATGCTGCAGGGCAGCCAGCGCGACTTTGTCAACACCTTCCAGATCGACCGCGGCCTGTCGCCCGACACGCGCGGCACGCCTTACGCCACGCTGTTCATGGCCAACACGGGCACGTCCACCATCAAGAACGTGCTGACCCGTCCGGGCCAGACCAGCAACGGCGTGGGCCCGCTCTACGGCGGCGCCACCATCACCAACGTCAACACCCTGGACCTGCCGGGCCAGGCCGGTTGCGCCACGCAGCCGGGCATGGGGCCTTACGCCGAACTGCTGTGGAACAGCGCTTCGGCGGCGCCGGCCTCGCAGTTCGGTTGCGCCTACGACACCGGCCGCGCTGTGGTCATCCAGCAACCGGTGAAGAACACCAGCCTGGTCACGCGCGGCAACTTCAAGGTGGCCGGCGCCACCATCACCGCCGAATACCTGTTCGGCCGCTCGGAATCGGCCAAGCTGTTCTCTGAAAACCAGATCAGCTCGGCGAATTCCACGTCCAACATCACGCTGCCCAACCTCACCACCACGCCCAACCCCTTCCGCAACCTGGCCTACCCCAGCACGGGCGCCGGCTACGCCCGCGTGTTCAATGCGCTGACCGCCACCTTCCCCGAACTGGCGGTGAACAACGGCTTGCCGATGACTTTCCGTTGGCGCTGCATGGCCTGCGGCCAGCGCGAATACAAGACCACCACCGACACCAACCGGTACCTGTTGTCTGCCGACGGCAGCCTGCCCTTCCTGGCCGACTGGGACTACCGCGTGGGCGTTTCGCAAGCCAGCAGCAAGAGCATGTCGGTGCTGGGTAACGGCTATCACAACTACGTCGGTCTGGCCAACCTGATCAACACCGGCGTGCTCAACCCCTTCTTGCTGAACGGTGAACAGCAAAGCGCGGCTGCCATGGCCGGCCTGGAAGCCATTTCGGCGCGTGGCACGACGCTGTACGGCGGCACCTACACCACCACCCAAGTCGACGCCAAGGCTTCGGGCCCGATCATGAAGCTGCCGGCTGGCGAGGTGCTGGCGGCCGTGGGCGTGGACTTCCGCCAAGAAAAGTACAAATTCGACGGCAACCTGAACGTCAACACCAACGACATCAACACCTGGATCTTCAACGCCGCGTTTGACAACATCAACGCGCTGTCGGGTGTGAAGCGCGACGTGAAGGCCGTGTTCGGTGAAGTCATCGTGCCGGTGTTGAAGAACCTGGAAGCCAACCTGTCGGGCCGCTACGACCAGTACAGCGGCTTCGGCAGCACCACCAACCCCAAGGTTGCGCTGCGCTTCGCACCGCTGGACAGCCTGGTGCTGCGCGGCTCCTACAGCACCGGTTTCCGCGTTCCCACCTTCAACCAGCTCTACAACGGCGTCACCGAGTCGCCCTACACCGGCGCGGGCGTGCCCGATCCGGCCACCTGCCCCGGCAACGTCGTGAACAGCACGCCAGGCTGCGCGGCCATCACCTTCAACACACTGTTCGGTGGCAAGTCTGACCTGGGCCCCGAGAAGAGCACGATGACCAACCTGGGCTTCGTGTGGCAGCCCATCACCGAATTCAGCGCCACGGTGGACTGGTGGACCATCCAGCGCAAGGGCACGATCCAGAGCTTCACGCTGACCACCCTGCTGAACAACTACGCGCTGTTCCCGAACAACTTCATCCGTGACAGCAGCGGCGCCATCCGGTGGGTCGACACCCGTTGGGTGAACGCCGGTGAAACCAAGACGGCGGGCATCGAAGTCACGCTGCGCGGCGGCATGGCGGTGGCGGGCGGGCGCGCCAGCGCCGGGCTGGACGGCTCCTACCTGATGGAGAAGAAGTCGCGCCTGCTGACCAACTCGGACTTCGGGCCCAGCGAAGTGGGCTTGTTCACCCGCTCCAGCGAACTGGGCATCCGTTGGAAGCACAGCGCTTTCGTCAGCTACAAGTACGGCGTGTGGGGCGGCACGCTGCGCCAGCAGTACACCGGTGGCTACGCCGACTACATACCGCCCGGTGTCGCCAACGGCAACCTGAGCCCGGTGAACTACAACCCCATCGTCAAGCCCTACACGCTGTACCACGCCAACGTGACCTACACCGGCGTGAAGAGCCTGACGCTGAACGCCGGCATCAAGAATCTGCTGAACACCAACCCGCCCTTCTCCTTGGCCTACGACACCAACACCGGCGCCGGCAGCAGCTGGGAACCGCGTGTGGCCAACCCGCGCGGCCGTTCCTTCGTGGTTTCGGCCGAGTACACCTTCTTCTGACCCCTACCCGGGTCTGTTGCCGGCGCGGGGCCCCACCAGGCCCCGCGCTTTTTTTCTGGAGCCCATGTTCACGCTGATCCTCAAGAAGCTCGCCGCGCTCATCCCCACCTTGATGGGCGTGACCTTGGTGGCCTTCGCCCTGATCCGGCTGATACCCGGCGACCCCATCGAAATCATGGTCGGCGAGCGCCGGCTGGACGCCGCCGCCCACGCCGCGCTGATGCAGCAGATGGGCCTGGACCAGCCGCTGCCCGTGCAGTACCTGCACTACGTCACCCAGTTGCTGCACGGCGACCTGGGCCGCAGCCTGGTCACCCGTGAACCGGTTTCGGTGGAATTCGCGGCGCTCTTTCCGGCCACCATCGAACTGGCCGGCATGGCCCTGCTGCTGGCCCTGGTGGTGGGCCTGACGCTGGGCATCGCGGCAGCGTTGAAGCGCGGCAGCTGGTTCGACCAGGCGGTGATGGCGGTGGCCACCCTGGGCCATTCGATGCCGGTGTTCTGGTGGGGGCTGATCCTCATCATGTTCTTCTCGGTGGGCCTGGAATGGACGCCGGTCAGCGGGCGCATCGGCATCGAGTTCGACATCGCCCCGGTCACCGGCTTCATGCTCATCGACAGCCTGCTGGCCGACCTGCGTGGCCAGGAAAGCGGCGCCCTCAACTCGGCCTGTCTGCACCTGGCCCTGCCCGCGCTGGTGCTGGGCACAGTGCCGATGGCGACCATCGCACGCATGACGCGCAGCGCCATGCTGGAAGTGCTGCGCGAGGACTACATGCGCACCGCCCGCGCCAAGGGCCTGAGCCCGGCGCGCGTCATCCTGCTGCACGGCCTGCGCAATGCGCTGATCCCCATCGTCACCGTGCTGGGCCTGCAGGTCGGCGGCCTGCTGGGCGGCGCGGTGCTGACCGAAACCATCTTCTCGTGGCCGGGCATCGGCAAGTGGCTGATCGACGCCATCGCGCGGCGCGACTACCCCGTGGTGCAGGCCGGCATCCTGGTGTCGGCGCTGATCTTCATCAGCGTCAACCTGGTCGTGGACCTGCTGTACGGCGTGGTCAATCCACGCATGCGGGGGCGTGAATGAGCGCGGC
>JAYVBO010000131.1:0-1796 GCA_043750435.1 Betaproteobacteria bacterium
CGGGCGCCGTCGGCTCGTTGCGCAGCCCCGTCCAGGCCGCCAGCCCACCCGTGCCCTGCGGCGTGCGCCACGGCCCTTGCGGCGCCGCCCAGGGCGCCGGCCGCTCGTGGGCCGCGGGCGCATCGGCCAGGGCCAGAGACGGCTGCCAGGACGGCGGCAAAGCGGGCGTCCAGGCCTGGGGTGCGGCGTCGGTGCCCGACAGCCCTGACAGCGCTGCAGCGCCCCGGTCAGCGGCATCAGCCGCCGCCACTTCGGCCGCTGCCCGGCTGGGCGCCAGCGCTTGTTCAACCGCGCTGCGCAGCGCGCCGTGCAGCGCCCGGCCATCGCGAAAGCGGACTTCGATCTTGGTCGGGTGCACGTTCACGTCCACCAGTTCGGGGGCGATGCTGATGAACAGGGCGTAGGCCGGCTGGCGACTGCCGTGCAGTTGGTCTTCGTAGGCTGAACGCACGGCGTGCGACAGCAGGCGGTCGCGCACGTAACGGCCGTTGACGAAGAGGTACTGGCAGTCGGCACGCGCGCGCGCAGCCTCGGGCTGGCCGACGCGGCCCCAAATCGACAGCGGCCCGCGTTCAGCCTGCAATTCGCGGCTGGATGCAAAGAAGTCGGCGCCCAGCACGTCGGCCCAGCGCTGGGCGGCGGCGTCCAGGCCGGGCAGCGCAGCCACGGCGCGCCACTGGGCTACCAGGCGGCCGTCATGCCACACCGCAAAGCCCACGTCGGGCCGGGCCAAGGCGTGGCGGCGCACGGTTTCCAGCGCGTGGCTCAGTTCGGTGCCCTCGGTCTTCAGGAACTTGCGCCGGGCGGGCGTGCTGAAGAACAGTTCCTGCACCTCCACCGTGGTGCCGACAGCGCGCGCCGCTGGTGCGATTTCACCGCTGCGCGCCTGCAGCCGCCAGGCGTGCGCGTCGGCCGCCGTGCGGGTGCTGATCGACATTTCGGACACCGAGGCGATGGCCGCCAGCGCCTCGCCGCGAAAGCCCATCGTGGCCACCGATTCCAACTCGGCCAGGTTGGCAATCTTGCTCGTGGCATGGCGCTTCAAGGCCAGCGCCAGGTCGGCCCGTGCAATGCCCGCACCGTCATCTTCCACCACGATGGCGCGCACGCCGCCAGCAGTCAGCCGCACGGTGATCGCCTTGGCGCCAGCGTCCAGCGCGTTGTCCACCAGTTCACGCACCACCGAGGCCGGGCGCTCAACCACTTCGCCGGCGGCGATCTGGCTGACCAGTTCGTCGGGCAGTTCCTGGATGCGGCGGCTTGCGGCTGGCGTTTCGGGTGTGGAAAGCAGGGTCGCGGGCGTCATTTTTCAGATTGTAGAAGTCGCCCTGTCAGCTCTGTCAGGGTGGCCGGTAGCGCCCAGACTTCAGAATGGCGAAAAGGCTTTGCGCTTGGTCCCACACTTGCATGCAGCCCCAACAGCCCGTCACGCCACACCGACCCCGAATTCCTGAGGAACCGCATGCTCCCGATTTTTGTTGAACTGGTGACCCGCACCGACGAGGACCGCCGCGCCTTCGAGACGCACCCGGTGGTGGTCGATGCCGTGGCCCAGGGCATGAGTGTGGAGCGCTACCGCGCGCTGCTGCTGGAGCTGTACCACGTGGTCTGGCAGTTCAACCCGGTGTGCGCCGCCGCCGCCAGCCGCATGGGCACGCCGGGCGACGACGCCCTGCAGCCCATACGTCACTTCCTGTACGAACACATGCACGAAGAAAAGGGCCACGAGGACTGGGTGCTGAACGACCTGGTGGCCGTGGGCGTGCCGGTGGCAGTGGCCCGGGCGCATGCGCCCA
>JAYVBO010000132.1:0-4218 GCA_043750435.1 Betaproteobacteria bacterium
CGTTGCGGTCGCGGTCGCGGTTGCGGCTGCGCCCGTCCCGGCGCCTGTGGCTGCGCCTGAGGTGGCTGCTGCACCGCCGCCGGCCGTGGCGCCGCCGCCGGCTGCCCCAACCGTGGCGCCGGTTGCCACCGGCTTGCCGGCCAAGCCAGCGGCGGCCAATCCAGCGGCTGCAGGCCCGGGCTTCCTCGATTCCTTGTTCGACAATGATTTACTGCTGCCGGGCGCCGGCGTGCTGGTGGCCTTGCTGGCCGGCCTGGGCCTGTACAAGCTGCGTGGGCGCATGCGCAAGCAGGCCGGCGAGACCTCTTTCCTGGAAAGCCGTCTGCAGCCCGATTCCTTCTTCGGCGCCAGCGGCGGCCAGCGCATCGACACGCGCGACGCGGCGCCGGCAGGCAATGCGGGCAACTCGTCGTCGATGAGCTATTCGATGTCGCAACTGGATGCCATCGGCGATGTCGACCCTGTGGCCGAAGCCGACGTCTACCTGGCTTATGGCCGCGATCTGCAGGCCGAAGAAATTCTCAAGGAAGCGATGCGCGCCACGCCCGAGCGCATGGCCATACGTACCAAGCTGCTCGAGGTCTACGCCAAGCGCCGCGACACCAAGGCCTTCGAGTTGCTGGCCACGCAGCTCTTCAACCTGACCGGCGGCGTGGGCGAGGACTGGGCCCAGGCGCAGACCATGGGCCAGGCCATCGACAGCGACAACGCGCTCTACCTGCCGGGCGGCGAGCCCGAAGGCGAGCGCAGCGGCGACGGTAAGCCGCGGCCGGATGCCTTGGGTGCTGCCACCCAGCCCTACACCGCGCCGACGCCGCCGCCCGCCTTCCAGCCGGCCACCGATGCCACTCTGGATGGGGGCTCGGACGGCGGCCTGGACCTCGATCTGGAATTCGACGCGCCTCACCCCTCGGCGGCAGCCCCAGCGCCGCGCAAGCCCACGCTTGTGCCCGAGATCGCCCAGCCTGCCAAGGCGCCCGACCTGATGCGTCTGGATGACACGCTGGACTTGACGCTGGACCCACCGCCCGATCCACGCACGGTGGCCGTTCCGCGCGCGCCCGCTGCGGCCGCCAAGGCGCCCGACAACCTGCTTGACTTCGACTTGGGCGCTTTCGGCACCGAAGAGCGCACTGCGGCCCTGAAGGCTGCGAACAGCGACAACGCGCTGGACTTCGGTGACTTCGACCTGGGCGCGCCGGCATCTGCGGCGTCTCCGGCAGAGGCCGCAGGCTTGGCGCGCAAGCTGGAACTGGCCGAAGAATTCCGCCAGATCGGCGACACCGAAGGCGCGCGTGACCTGCTGGAAGAAGTGGTGGCCAAGTCTGAAGGCGCGCTGAAGACCAAGGCCCAGGGCATGCTGGACCAGCTTGCCCGCGGATAAGCTGGAAATGCCCACCGGGCGCCTGGCGCTCGGTGTGGCCTACCGAGGCCAGCGCTACCACGGCTGGCAGTCCCAGACCGATGGCATGACCGTCCAGGACGCGCTGGAAAAGGCCTTGACGGCCTTCGCCGACCAGCCCGTCACCACCGTCTGCGCGGGGCGCACCGACAGCGGCGTGCACGGCCTGAACCAGGTGGTCCACATCGACACGGCGCTGCAGCGCGACGACGCGTCCTGGGTGCGCGGCAGCAACCGCTACCTGCCCGAAGACGTGGCCGTACAGTGGTGCCAGCCCGTGGCCGCCGGCTTCCATGCTCGCTACAGCGCGCGCGGCCGGCGCTACCGCTTCGTGGTCTTGGAGTCCATCGTGCGGCCGTCGCTGGAGCAGGGCCTGGTCGGCTGGGTTTTCCGCCCGCTGGACGGCGACGCGATGCGCGCGGCGGCGGCCCACCTGATCGGCGAACACGACTTCACGTCCTTCCGCGCGGCCGGCTGCCAGTCGCCCACGCCCATCAAGACGTTGCGCGCCATCACCATCAGCCGCCAAGGCGCTTACTGGCGCTTCGACTTCGACGGCAATGCCTTCTTGCAGCACATGGTGCGCAACATCCTGGGTTGCCTGGTGGCGGTGGGCAAGGGCAGCCACCGCCCGGCCTGGGTGGCCGAGGTGCTGGCCGCGCGCAACCGCGACATCGCCGCGCCCACTTTCCCGGCGGCAGGGCTGTATTTCGTCGGCCCGTACTACGATGAGAGATGGCAGATACCGACCCACACGGCGGCCATGGACTGGTTGCCGTGACGGCACGACACAGCCCATGATCCGCACCCGAATCAAGATCTGCGGCCTGACGCGCGAGACCGATGTCGACGCCGCCGTGGCCGCTGGCGCCGACGCGCTGGGCTTCGTGCTCTACGAGAAAAGCGCGCGCCACGTCAGCCTGGCGCGGGCCACCGAGCTCATCGCCAGGCTGCCGCCTTTCGTCACCCCGGTGCTGCTCTTCGTCAACGCCGGAGCCGGTGCTGTGCAACAGACTGTGCAGACCTTGCCACAGGCCTTGTTGCAATTTCATGGTGACGAAACGCCTGAGGCCTGCAACGCGGCCGGCCGCCCCTATCTGCGGGCCGTTCGGATGGGTGGCCCGGGCGACCCTGCGGGCGGAGCAGCCGGGGTCGATTTGTTAGACTTCGCGGCTCGTTTTCACAAGTCTCAGGCCCTGCTGCTCGACGCCCACGTCGAGGGTTACGGTGGTGGCGGGAAGGTCTTCGATTGGTCACAGATTCCTCCAAGCGTGCCCCTTCCGGTCGTTTTGTCTGGTGGGTTGAGTCCTGCCAACGTGACCGATGGGGTGCTCAGCGTCCGGCCCTGGGCCGTTGACGTGAGCTCCGGCGTTGAAGTCAGCAAGGGCATCAAGGATGCCGTGCTGATGCGCCGGTTCTGCCAGGCGGTGCGCGACGCGGATGACACGCTCGCAGCCCGCTCCCGAATCTGAAGGAATCCCATGTTTGCATACGACCAACCCGATGCCCGCGGGCATTTCGGGCCCTACGGTGGCACCTTTGTCGCCGAGACTTTGATCCACGCGCTGCACGAGTTGGAAGAGGCCTACGCCCACTACAGCAAAGACCCGGCTTTCATGGCCGAGTACCGGCATGAGCTGAAGCATTTCGTCGGCCGCCCCAGCCCGATTTACCACGCCGACAGACTGAGCCGCGAGATTGGCGGCGCGCAAATCCACCTGAAGCGCGAAGACCTGAACCACACCGGCGCGCACAAGGTCAACAACACCATCGGCCAAGCCCTGCTGGCCAAGCGCATGGGCAAGCCGCGTGTCATTGCCGAAACTGGCGCCGGCCAGCACGGCGTGGCCACCGCCACCATCTGCGCCCGCTACGGCATGGAATGCGTGGTCTACATGGGCAGTGAAGACGTCAAGCGGCAAAGCCCCAACGTCTACCGCATGCACCTGCTGGGCGCCCGCGTGGTGCCCGTGGAAAGCGGCAGCAAGACCCTGAGAGGCGCGCTGAACGAAGCGCTGCGCGACTGGGTCACCAACGTAGAAAACACTTTCTACATCATCGGCACCGTGGCCGGCCCGCACCCCTATCCGACCATGGTGCGCGACTTCCAGCGCGTCATCGGCGACGAGTGTCTGGTGCAGATGCCCGAGCAGATTGCCTACTTCGGCGGGCCGGCGGGCCAGCAGCCCGATGCCGTCATCGCCTGCGTGGGCGGCGGCAGCAACGCGATGGGGATGTTCTACCCCTACATCCCGCATGAAGGCACGCGGCTGATCGGTGTCGAAGCCGCCGGCCTGGGCCTGGACAGCGGCAAGCATTCGGCATCGCTGACGGCAGGCAGCCCCGGCGTGCTGCACGGCAACCGCACCTATCTGCTGCAGGACGCCAACGGCCAGATCACCGAAACCCACAGCATCAGCGCCGGCCTGGACTACCCCGGCGTCGGCCCCGAACATGCTTACCTGAAGGACATCGGCCGCGCCGAATACGTGGCGATCACGGACGATGAAGCCCTGTCCGCCTTCCACCGCCTGTGCCGCACCGAAGGCATCATCCCGGCGCTGGAAAGCAGCCACGCGGTGGCCTACGCCATGAAGCTGGCCGCCACGATGCGCCCCGACCAGCACCTGCTGGTGAACCTCAGCGGGCGCGGCGACAAGGACATCGGCACGGTGGCCGACCTGTCGGGCGCTGACTTCTACTGCCGGCCTTCGTGCCGCGGGCAAAGCGTGAAGGGAGGGGCCGCATGAGCCGCATCCAGGCCACGCTGGCCGCGCTGCAAGCCCAGGGCCGCAAGGCGTTGATTCCCTACGTCA
>JAYVBO010000133.1:0-4216 GCA_043750435.1 Betaproteobacteria bacterium
CCGTGATCGAGATGTCGGCCATCTTTTTCGGATAACCCAGCACTTCCCGTCCGTAGATCAAAGCCGAATCGTCGTTGACCAGCATCCAGGCAACGAGAAGGCCGCTGCCGGCCACCGAGTGTACGCGAAGCATCAACGCGACTTCCTGGTAGTGACGCGTGAAGCAGGGCTGGCGGTGGTCGGCCGCGAACAGCAAGGCGCCCAAGGCTGCAAAGTGCAGCAGCGGTTCACGCGCCCACAGCTTCCATTGCTTCATCGAACGCCTGCCACCACGGCCGAGTCCCGCACCTGAACGAAGATCGGGTTGCTGTAGAACCAGAGATCGGCCCAGGCCGCGACGTCATAGCTGACGTGTTTCTGCGTGGTGCCGGTTTTCACGCCCAGGTGGTCCGGGCAGCCGTCGAACTGGCTGGCCGCGGTGTGCACCGTTGTGCACGGTATGGCCAGGCGGGTCAGGTTGCTGGCGTTGGTGTAGACGTCAGACAGCGGGTTGCCGTTGGCATCGGTCTCGAAGGGCACGCTGGCCGGCAGGTTGCTGCCGCGCAAGCGCACGTACTGCGAGGCCTTCACCGCCGGTATGCGGTAGGTCATCTTCAGGAAGCCGGTGTTGTCCACGCCGGAATTGAAGGCCACCCAGGGCGTGGCGCCCGCGCCGTTGAAGGTCTTGATGACCGCCGCGCTGGTGTTCTTGGCGGCAGCCGGCACGGCGGCCAGACCGGTGGTGGTGCCGTCGGCCTGCAGCCAGGCGGTGTTGCGCGGCCATTCGCCCGCGTAGTCCGCCGCACCCGGCGTCTTGTAGCCGGTGACCAGGCCACGGACCAGGTCGATGTGGTCCAGCACCGGCGCGTTCAGGGGCTGGATGATGCCGACCTGCAGCAGCGATGGATTGGCGAAGGTGTAGGGCGAGTTGTTCGCACCGGCCGGGTCGCGCACAACGATGGACACCACGATGTCCGCACCCGGGCGCACGATGAGCTTTTCGCCCATGGTGGCGCATTCGCTGGCGTCGATGTCGGTGTTGTGGGTGGCAGCGGCCACGGCCAGGGCTTCCACGGCCGCGTTCTTGCGCGCCGACAGGCCGGGGTAAGACGCGCAGGCGATGAAGCCCAGGCGGTCGATCAGCTGGCCGCTGGCGGCGAAGTTGTTGCCGGTGCGCAGGCCGTTGACGATGGTCTGCGGGCGCAGCTTGTCGGCGCCATTGCGCACCATGGTGTAGTTGCGCTGGTATTCGCCGGGCTGGAAGTCTTGCGTGCTGCGGCGGTCATCGGGGCCAAAGCTGCCGCGGTTGTGCCAGTCGGAACTGGCGAAGAACCAGAAGGCGCGGCCTTCGCCGAGCAGGGCGTCCCACACGCCGCCGACTTGCGCGCCGTAGACACCGGTGCCGCCGTAGGTGGTGCCGCCCACCGAGTCGACGTTGGTGCTGCTGCCGGTGTAGCCGTTGCGCAGCACCGCGTATTCACCGCGGTCCGACGAAGCGCCGTGGCCCGGCTGGGTTTCGAAACCGAAGGCGATGTTGGGCGCTGCGTTGTTGAAGTTGCGCAGGTGTTCAACGTTGAAGCCGTTGTTGCCGTCCGCGTTGAAGGGGCCGGCGCGTTCCAGGTGGGCCGGCACGTAGTAGCTGGCGGTGGGGTGGTTTTCTTTCATCCACTTGATGGCTTCAACGGTCTTCAGGTGGCCCTTGGTGCCCAGGCCGCTGCCCACGCCGCTGCCGCTGGGCATCAGCTTTTGCGCGGTGGCGCTCCAGCTGGTGTCGGCCGCGTTCAGGCTGCCGGTGACCGAGCAGTTCCAGTTGTTGCCCACGCCGCTGCCCACGGCCGTGTTGCCCCGGCTGGTGTCGGTGTCGTTGCGGTCGAAGCAGTATTCCCACTGGGCCAGCGCCGTGGCGTTGCCCAAAGCCGTGTAGCGGCTGGTGTTGGCGGCGATGACCGGCGATGTGGGCAGCGTGGCGGTGTCCAGCGACAGCGGGATCTGGCCGCTGATGACCGACATCGACGCGTGTTCATGGCCCGCAACCACCGACTCGATGCCGACGAACAGCGGCACGTTCTTGTAGGCGCTCAGGTACTCGATGAGCGGGTACTGGAATTCCTGTATCGACTGCCAGCGCCACATGTTCTGGCTGGGCGCCGTGCCCGACACCAGGCCCTTGGGCGCGACAGCCGGCGTGCTGCTCTGCCAGGTGGTGGCGGGGCCCTGGGCCGTCAGCGGGTAGGCCGGTGTGGCCAGCGAGGCGTCTTCGGCCAGTGTGCAGTTGCGGTTGCCGCTGCCACCGTGGCCAGCTTGCACAAACCAGTCCAGACCCCACTGCACGGTGGCTTTCTGCACCAGCTTTTGCATCGAAATCGAACCGTCGGAACAGGTGGTGTGGTTGTGGAAGTCACCGGCCACGTATTTGCCTGGCGTCTTGGCGATGGCCACGCCGGCCGCCTTGGCGCTGAAGGGTGCGCTGGCCAGGGTGGTGGCACCGATGACCGCGAGCGCGGCCAGGGCCAGCGGGGTGCGGCTGAAATGGATGGACATGGGGAAGGCTCCTGGGTGGGTTTGGATGTGAGGGCGGGCGAAGAGATGTTGCAGCGGTTGCCGCTGTTGCATCAGCGGGCTCCGGATCGCGGCGGGCATCTAGGATGCACCAACCGTCAGCACCGGACGCTAGGGGCCTCAGATGACAACTTGACGACGAGGCAGTGCGGGCTCCGCAGGCCACCGCGTCAGGCCCGGTGCGCGCTGTCACACGCTTGTCGCGGATGGCTTCCTAGACTCGGCGGCAACTTGAAAGCGGTGCTGCGCTGAAGACGCGGCCGACCGTTGCCCTCACAACGTCCTCAGGAGTTTTCGATGAAGCTGATCACCACCGCCGCCCTGGTCCTGGCCGTCACCACCTCGGCTTGGGCCGACACTGCCGCCACCCTTGATTTCGAGGGCGCCACCGGCTACGCCAACGCCATCGGCGCGTTCTACAACGGTGGCACCGACAGCCTGGGCAATAGCGGCGCCAACCTCGGCGTTTCCTTCACCGACGCCGCGCTGGGCCTGTCCAATGACAGCAGCTTCAGCTACTACTCAAACGCGCCTACCTCGGGTTCGGTGATGTTTGCCTATGACGCGACGGCCACCATGAACGTGGCCTCGGGCTTCACCGGACAGCTGACCTTCTGGTACGCGTCGAACGCGGCCGTGCTGGACGCCGTGAACATCTACAGCGGCCTGAACAGCACCGGCACGCTGCTGGCCAGCGCCAGCCTGTTCGGCAACGCCAGCCTGGCTTGCAGCGACACCGACTTCTGCCGTTTCGACCTGACCAGCGTGAAGTTCGCGGGTGTGGCGCACTCGGTCAATTTCGGCGGCAACGCGCTGAACGTGGCCTACGACAACATCGGCCTTACCATCAGCGCGGTGCCTGAACCCGAAACCTATGTGCTGCTGACTGCCGGCCTGCTGGCCGTCGCGTTCATCAAGCGCCGTCAGGGCTGAAGCGATCGGAATGGATGAAGTGATACCGCTGTTCCCGACGCCCTTTCTGCGGGCGCCGGGTACGCTGCCGGCGCCCTTGGTGGCGCAGTTGGTGGCGCACTTCACGGCGCGCGCCGTGCGCGACAACAACACCTCACCGAACTTGTCGCACACCGAAATGCTGCGCCCGGCCGACAGCCCGCTGTTCGTTGCAGCGGCCGGCCTGATCACGCCCAAGCTGGCCGACTTCGGCCTGCTGCTGTTCGGTGAACGCATGGGCTGGTCGATCAAGGAAATGTGGGTCAACGTGCTGGACACCGGCGGCCACCAGGCCATGCACAACCACGCCAACAGTTTCGTGTCGGGCGTGGTCTACCTGACGCCCACCCACCCGGCGGCGCAGACGGTGTTCATGAAGTCCCCCGGTGGCACCGACTTCGCTTTCCGCAACGACCACGCCGGCACCACGCCGGGCGCCTACAACGCCGACAAATGGGTCAGCCCCGAACCGCAGCCCGGCGACCTGGTGCTGTTCCCCAGCTATTTGATGCACGCCGTGCCGCCCAACCCGGGCGAGCGTCGCATTTCCATGGCCTTCAACGCCATCCCCACGCGGCTGGACTCCTGGGGCTACCAGGTCAGCTTCGCCGGATGAGACCCAGCGCCCGCTGGGCGTGGCCCCTGACGGCCGCGTCCGGCTTTGCCGGGCTGGGCTACCAGATCGTCTGGACCCAGCAACATGCCTTGTGGCTGGGTCATGAAGCGG
>JAYVBO010000134.1:0-1791 GCA_043750435.1 Betaproteobacteria bacterium
CGCATCACCGAAGCCGGGGTGGTCGTCATCAAGGCCCAGGGTCACCGCAGCCTGCCGCGCAACCAGGCCGACGCGCTGGCCCGGCTGCAAGAGCTGGTCGACGAGGTCTGCAACCCCGACGCCCCGCGCCGCGCCACCAAACCCACGCGCGCCAGCAAGCGCCGCCGGCTGGAAGGCAAGGCGCGGCGCAGCGACGTCAAGGCCGGGCGGCGCTCGACCGGCGAATGAGGCCGGCGGGCCGCGCCGCTCGCGCCCTGCTAGCTGCGTTTCGCGACCGGGGCGGCTGCTTGGTCGCCCGGCGGCTGCGCCGGGCTGGCCGGGTTCCCAGAATCGCTCTATCGATAGCCACCCCGCCACCCGGAGAGCCGCCATGACCCAGCCCGCCCACGCCCTTGTCCTCACGCTGCTGCTGGCCGCCTTCAGCGCCCAGGCGCAGGACGCAACCCCGCCGGCTGCTGACGCCGCACCAGCGCCGGCGGCCAGCGCTTCGGCGCCGTCCGCCCCCGCCACGGTTTGCATCGCCGTCGAAGTGCAGAACGTGCGACCGCAGCAGGGCATGTTGATGGCCGCAGCCTATGGCGACGCCGCGAGCTACGGCAAGCAGGCCATGGCGCGCATCAGGGTGCCGGCCGGCGAAGCCACCACACGCTTCGAGCTGTGCGGCATCCAGGGCAACACCCTGGCCATCTCGATCTTCCAGGACCTGGACAGCGACGGCAAGATGGGCAAGAACATCATGGGCATGCCCACCGAGCCCTGGGGTTCGTCGGGCACGCCGGGGATGTTCGGCCCCAGCTGGGAAACCGGCAAGGTCACGCTGGACGGCAGCGTGGTCGTCGTGAAGTTGTCGCAATAAGCCGGGGAGCCGCACCATGCAACGCCGTCAACTGCTCACCGCCAGCGTCGCTGGCCTGGCCGCCAGCGCCGCCGCCATCACCCCCACCCTGGCCGACGCCAAGCTGGCGTTGTCGTCGGTGTTCGACGCCAACGTGAAAAGCCAGCCGCTGCTGGCGCCCTTCAAAGGCGTGACCGACGCCACCGGTGACCGCGACAGCGACGGCAGCCCCGGGCAGATCTTGTTGCGCGGACGCTGGCCAGCTGAACTGCGCGGCCGCTTCTACCGCAACGGCCCGGCCCTGATGGAGCGCGGCCCCGAGCGCTACCACCACTGGTTTGACGGCGACGGCATGGTGCAGCAGTTCACCATCGGCGACGGCCAGGTCAGCCACCGCGGCCGCCTGGTGCGCACCGCCAAACTGAAGCTGGAACAACAGGCCGGCCGCTTCGTGATGTCGGCCTTGGGCACGCAAATCGACGGTGGCCCGCCATCCGGCGGCCCCGACGCCTTCAATGTGGCCAACACCAACGCCATCGAACACGCCGGCCGCGTGCTGGCGCTGTGGGAAGGCGGCTCGGCCTACGGACTGGACCCGAAAGACCTGTCCACCCAGGGCCCCATAACTTGGCGCAAAGACCTGCAGCAGGTGCCCTTCTCGGCCCACCCCAAGGTCGACGCCAGTGGCCACCTGTGGAACTTCGGCACCTCGGGCGCGGCCATCGTGGCCTGGCATGTCGACCCCCAGGGCGCACTGGCCGGCGTGCAGGTCGGCGCCTCGCCCTACCCGGGCGGCATGGTGCACGACATGGCCGTCACCGAGCGCTACCTGGTGGTGCCGCTGCCGCCGGTGTCTTTCGACTTCGCGCACCCGGTGGTGGGCGACGGCCCGCGCCACTTCGTGATGCAGCCCGGCGAGCCGCTGCGCGTGCTGGTGATGGAGAAGGCCGACATCA
>JAYVBO010000135.1:0-4214 GCA_043750435.1 Betaproteobacteria bacterium
CGAAGCGGGTGCGACTTACGTTGCCGGCGTCGGCGCTGGGGCGCTTGCCCAGCCTCAGCGGGGCCAAGATTTACGTCACCACCTGGGACTACGACGGCGGCTACCGCGCTCTGCGCCCGCAGGCCCAGCCCTACGCCATGGGTGGCGGCGCGGCCGATGGGGCCAGGGTGATGGACGACAGCGCTGTCATCGTTCTGCCCTGAAAAACAAGAAGGGCCGCAGCGCGAGGCTGCGGCCCTTCTTGACTTCGAAACCGAAGATTTACTTGGCGGCGCTGGCGGCCGAAGCAGCCTTCTTGGCAGCCTTCGGTGCGTGGGCCTTCTTTTCCTTCTTGGCGCCGCTGGCGGCGGCCATCGGGGCGTCGGCCTTCATCGGGGCGCCACCGGCGTGCGAAGCGGCTTGGGCGCTGAAAGCGAAGGCGGACAGGATCAGGGCGCTCAGGAGCTTGGTCATTTGAATCTCTCGGGGTTGTGGGTGTGTCTGTGGTTCAGTGCTCACTTGGCGCCCGGGATAACCCTCGGACTTCAAGTGGTCGGCTGCGGTTTGCGGGAGACCCGTTGAGCCAGTCGACCGGTGCACAACGGCCCCCCGGTGCTATCGGTTGACAAGAATTTTGCTGACGCATTGCCGGTGCATCCGGCCCGGCTGGTTTGCCGTAGAGCCCTGATGGCTAACATCCGCCCCGTGCGCCGCTACCTGCCGGCCGGCTTGCCGGCCCTGTTCCTGTCGATCCTCTTCCCGCTGGCGCCCGCCCAGGCGGCGCCCTACCTGCCTGTGGCTGACGCCCACGTGCTGGCCACCGTGCCGGCCCGCGCCAGCGACCCCCGCGCCCGCGAGTTGGTGGCGCTGCGGCAAGCCTGGCGGGCCCAGCCGCAAGACGTGGGCACGGCCGTGCGCCTGGCGCAGCGCTATTTCGACGAAGTGGCGGCCGAAGGCGATCCGCGCTACGTCGGCTATGCCCAGGCAGCGCTGCAGCCGTGGTGGGCGCTGACCGAACCGCCGGTGGCCGTGCGCGTGCTGCGCGCCATGCTGCTTCAGTTTGACCACCGCTTCGACCCGGCGCTGGCCGACCTGGACGCCGCCGTGGCCGCCGAGCCCGGCAACGCCGCAGCCTGGTCGTGGCGCACCGCCATCCTGATGGTGCAGGCGCGCTACGCCGAGGCGCGCAAAAGCTGCGATCAGATGGCCGACCTGACCAGCGAACTGGTGGCCGTGGCCTGCCGCGCCCAGGTCGACGCCGCCACCGGCCAGCCCGGCGCGGCCGCCGCCGCGCTGCGACTGGCTTTGCAAGCTGCCAGCGGCGCCAGCCCCGACGAACGCCTGTGGTGCCTGACCCGTCTGGCCGAAACCGAAGAGCGACGCGGCGCCTACCCGGCCGCCGAAGCCGCCTTCCGCGAGGCGCTGGCGCTGGGCATTCCTGACGTCTACCTGCAGGCCGCCTACGCCGACTTCCTGCTCGACCGCGGCCGCCCCGCCGAGGTGCTGGCGCTGCTGCAAGACCGTGGCCGCGCCGATGTGCTGCTGCTGCGCCTGGCGCAAGCCGCCAAAGCCAGCGCAGACCCGAAAGCCGCCAGCCTGGCCGCCGAGCTGGCCGCGCGTTTCGACGCGGCGCGGCGCCGGGGCGACACCACCCACCGCAAGGAAGAGTCGCGCTTCACGCTGGCCGTGCAGGGCGACGTGGCGCGCGCGCTGGTGCTGGCCAAGGAAAATTTCGCGGTCCAGCGCGAGCCCATCGACGCCCGCATCTTGCTGGAAGCCGCCGTCGCCGCGCGCGACGCGCCCGCCGCCCAGCCGGTGCTGGACTGGATGGCCGCCTCGGGCATCCAGAGCGTGGCGCTGCAGCCGCTCGTCGATCGCTTGAAAGCTTTGCGATGAACGCCTGGCGTCGCGTGGCCGGCGGATTGGCCGTGGTGATCGGGCTGCTGACCGGGGGCACGGCGCAGGCCCACAAGCCCTCAGACAGCTACTTGACCGTGACCGTGGAAGGCGGCCAGATTAGCGGGCGCTGGGACATTGCCCTGCGCGACCTGGACTTCGCCATCGGCCTGGACGCCGACGGCGACGGCCACATCACCTGGGGCGAGGTGCGCGCCCAGCACGCGGCCATCGCGGCCTACGCCGCCGCACGGCTGCTGTTGCAGGCCGACGGCGCGGACTGCCCCATCACCATCGGCGCCCAACTCGTCGACGAACACACCGACGGCGCCTACACCGTGATGCCGCTGCGCTTCGCCTGCCCGAAGGCGGCCGTGCCCGACGGGCCGGCGGCCATCACCCTGCGCTACAGCCTGTTCGCCGACATCGACCCGCAGCACCGGGGCCTGCTGAACCTGAGCGCCGGTGGCGCCACGCGCACCGCGCTGTTTGGCCCGCAAGAGGCGCAGCAGACCTTCACCCTGGCCGAGACCAGCCGCTGGAAGCAGCTGTTCGACTACGCCCGCGAAGGCGTCTGGCACATCTGGATCGGCTTCGACCACATCCTGTTTCTGCTGTCGCTGCTGCTGCCGGCGGTGGGCGTGTGGACGCGTCAACGCCAAGGCCAGCGCTGGCAGCCGGTGGACACCTTTGCCCAGGCGCTGTGGGACGTGCTGCGCATCGTCACCGCCTTCACCGTGGCGCACTCCATCACGCTGTCGCTGGCCACGCTGGGGCTGGTTTCGCTGCCGTCGCGGCTGGTGGAATCCAGCATTGCCGCCAGTGTGGTGCTGGCCGCGTTGAACAACGTTTGGCCGGTGTTCCACGGCCGGCGCTGGATGGTGGCCTTCGCTTTCGGCCTGATCCACGGCTTCGGCTTCGCCAGCGTGCTGGTCGATCTGGGCTTGCCGCAAGGCGCACTGGCGCTGGCGCTGCTGGGCTTCAACCTGGGGGTTGAAGGCGGGCAGCTGGCCATCGTCGCGGCCTTCTTGCTGTTGGCCTATCCGCTGCGGCGCAGCGTCTTCTACCGCCGGGTGGTGCTGCTGGGCGGTTCGCTGCTGATCGCGGCCGTGGCGGCGGCCTGGCTGGTCGAGCGGGCCTTCAACCTGAAGCTGCTGCCCTTCTAGTTCGGCGCCACGTCGAAAGCCAAGGTCACGAAGCGGCTGTCCCAGCGTTCAGGGTCGGCGTCCGAGACCCGCAAGTCGACACCGCGCAGCAGCCAGCGGCCGGGCAGTGGCGCGCTCACGCTGATGCGACCCTGGGCGTCAGTGCGGCGCCAGATGCCGAGCGGGCTGCTGTCGCTGCGCAACTCCAGCGCCAGACCGGCCAGCGGCTGGCCGTCGCGCAGCGCTTGCGCCGTGATGTTGGTGCCTACTCTCATAGAAGTTCCAGCATTTTCGATGCGCAGGTCCAGCCCAAGCGGCGCTGGCCCGGCGCTGGGTGGGCCCAGTTCGATGCGGGCGTGCTTGGTGTAGCGCTCGCGCCAAGGCAGCCCGCGCGCTTGCATCGCGGCCCAGGTGGCGCGGATTTCGGGCGTGGCCTGGATGTCCTGCAGGTAGACCGGCACCTTGTCGGGCGCCAGTTCCACGTCAAACGGCGTCAGTTGCACCCAGCAGGTGGCCGCCGGTTTCGGGGCCCGCAGCAGCAGTGAGGTAGGCGTGTTGCGCAGCGCCTTCAGGGCCAGCGGCGCAGCGCCGGCGGCAGTCTGGCCGGCGGCGCGGCAGCCTTGGCGGGCCAGGTAGCGGGCGTCTATGCCGGTTTCCTGCAGCGGGTACAGGTTGCCCGTGCCCAGGGCCAGCAGCGCGCCGCCGGCGCTTTCCGCGGGGGCGGGCTGGGTTTCGAACCAGCTGTCGTGGGCGGTGGCGGGGCCGGCCGCCAACGTCAAAGCCAGGGCCAGGGAGGCAGTGAGCAGGGTGGGGGCAGTCTTCATCCCGATCCCTACGCTGCGCCGGCCGGTGCGGATGCGGCCTCAGCGCTCATGCTGCTCCAGCGCCAGTGCCGCGCCACTGAGCGCGGCCAGGGTGTCGGTGATCAAAAAGGTCGGCACGGCCTGCAGATAGGCCTGGAAGCGGCCCTTGGCCTCGAAACATTCGCGGAAGCGCGAATTGAAGAAGGTTTCGCCCAGGCGCGGCACGATGCCGCCGCCGATGTAGACGCCGCCGCGCGCGCCGAGCACCAGCGCGACATTGCCCGCAAAGCTGCCCAGCAGGGCGCAGAAGGCGTCCAGGCAGCGGCTGCACACAGGGTCGCCGCCCGCCAGGCCGCGCTCGAGGATCTGTTCGGCGCTGAGCGCATCGGCG
>JAYVBO010000136.1:0-1784 GCA_043750435.1 Betaproteobacteria bacterium
CCTTCTGGGACGTGCTGGCCACGCTTTACGCCAACCCGGTGCGCACCCTGGCGCCGGCCTTGGTGGTGCGGCGCGCGGCGGGCTGAACGACCTGGGCGCTGCGCCTCAGCGTTCACCCAAGCTCGCGCCTTCGCTGAGGATCAAGCCTTCACTCAGGATCAGACCTTCGCTAAGGATCAGGCCCTCGCTGAGGATCAGGCCCTGGCCCAGCGTCACGCCGTTCCACAGCACGTTGCCGCCGCCTGAAGCCAGCCATCCTTGCAACGTGGCGGTGGGCAGGAAAACGCCGGTCTTGCCCATTACCGAGCTGGTGCCAACCAGGCTGTCCCCCGTCACCACACCGGGTGTCAGCAGGGCCTGGTTGACCAGCGCCGTGTCGGTGAACGACTTGACGTAGGTGTTGGCCGCGATGCCGTTGCCCGACCAGTACACCGGCTGGCGGAAACGCACGGTGCTGCCGGCCCAGGTGATGCGCGGGTCGAAGATAGGCTGGTAGCTGAGCAGGGAGCTGGCGCTGACCACATGGTTGCCGCCGACGTAGGCCATGCCCGACCAGTTGAACGAGGTGCCGTTGACGGTCGAGACGCCGGACGGCGCGCTCTTGCCCGAGGCCAGCATCGATGTGCCCGGCTGGATGGTGCCCGCCGCGATGGCCGTGGCGAGGTCGGTGCGCAGGGCCTTGGCCGCAAACACCGCGCCGTCCACATTCAACAGACCCGTGCCTTGTTGCAGCAGGTTGGCGCCAGGCAGGGGCTGGGCCGAGGCCTGCAGGATGGCCTTGACCAGCGGCGGCGTCAGCCCGGGGTTGGCCTGCAGCAGCAGGGCCACGGCGCCGGACACGGCCGGTGCGGCGATGGATGTGCCGCTGAGCAACATTTGTGTTTCATTGAGATTGGCCGTGATGCCCAACGGCGTCACCAGCGACGAGGCGAACAAGCGACCCATGAGGTTCCAGGTCAGCCCGCTGGACGCGGTGGCGGCGGCCCCGACGATCTTGTTGCCGGGCGCCACCAGATCGGGCTTGAGCAGGTTGTCCACCCGGCGCACGCCTGCCGCATCGGTGTAGGCGCTGCGCGTGGGCCCGCGTGAACTGAACAGGTTGACGGTGTCGTCACCGCGCGTGGCGGTGTCATGCAGATTGACAGCGCCGACGGTGATGACGCTGGGGTCGTTGCCCGGCGAGCTGATGGCGCCGTAGATCTCTTTGCCTGACATGTTCTGGCCGAAGTTGCCGGCCGCCACGACCACCGTGATGCCGGCTGCGGTGGCACTGCGCACGGCCACGCACAGCGGGTCGGTTTGCCAGCTCTCAGTGGAGTTCGAGGCCAGGCTGAGGTTCATCACGCGGATGTTGTATTCCTTGGCGTGATAAATGACCCACTGGATGCCTTCCAACGCGTCGCTGACCGTGCCCATGCCGGCGTCGCTCAGCACCTTCACGTCGTAGATGTTGGCATTCGGCGCGATGCCGTTGATGTCCTGCGCACGGCTGTCCAGCGGCGCGAAGTAGCGGCCCGCCACCACCGACGCCACGTGGGTGCCATGGCCGTAGCCGTCTTGCGTGACGGCGGTGTCGGCCGCAATGGCGGCTTCATAGGTGGCCAAGGCCGTGCTGTTCGGGGTCAGTGACGCGGCGCCGGCGGCGGCCGTCCAGGTGGCCGCCGTCGTGTTCAGCATGTTGATGTTCTTCCTGACCCGCTTGACCCCGGCGGCGTCATTGAAGGCCCGGTGGTTCTTCATCACGCCCGAATCCAGCACGGCGATGCCGATGCCGGTGCCGTCCA
>JAYVBO010000137.1:0-4193 GCA_043750435.1 Betaproteobacteria bacterium
ACGGGACCGACATCACGCTGGCCTGGGCCACCTTTGCGCTGGTGGCCGCCTGGTACCTGACGCGCGGACATCTGGGCATCGGCCTGGCCACCAGCGTTGGCGTCGGCCTGCTGATGGTCCTGGCCCACCAGGTGGCCGGCGCCGCGCTGTGGCAGTGGCTGGGCTGGGGCCTGGGCTTCTTCGCCGTGGGCTGGGTCATCCAGTTCATCGGCCACTACTACGAAGGCAAGAAACCGGCCTTTGCCGACGACTTGGTCGGCCTGCTGGTCGGCCCGATGTTCGTGGTGCTGGAAATGCTGGCGCCGCTGGGCCTGTTCAAGGGCCTGATGGCCGACGTCGAACGCCACGCCGGGCCGACGCACCTGCGCGACCTGGCCCACCCCGCCACGCGCTGACCACACGGGTCGCGCCGCTGGCGCTCAGCGCGGCGGGGCCAGCCCCGCTCAGGGCTGGGCGTCGGGGAAGAAAGCCTGTTCACCACCGACCTTGTAGCTGGCGATGACGGACTGGCCAGCAGGTGAGGTCACCCAGTCGGCAAATGCCTGCGCCCAGGCCGCCTTGACATGCGGGTGGCGGGCCGGATTGACCACCATCACGCCATAGGGGTTGAACAGCGTGCGGTCGCCTTCAACCAGCACCTTCAGGTCGCCACGGTTCTTGAAGTTCAGCCAGGTGCCCCGGTCGCTCAGCACGTAGGCATTGCTGGCCGATCCGATATTCAGCGCTGGCCCCATGCCGCAGCCACAGGCCTTGTAGCCGGCCGGCTGGGCGGCCGCCAGGTCGACACCGGCCTGCTTCCACAAGCGCAACTCGGCCGCGTGGGTGCCGCTCTTGTCGCCGCGCGAGATGAAGCCGGCGCCCTGCGCGGCGATCTTCTTCAGCGCCGCAGCGATGTCCTTGCCCTGCACCTTCGCCAGATCACTGGCAGGGCCAACGAGCACGAAGTCGTTGTACATGACCGGCCGGCGCGGCAGGGACCAGCCCTCGGCGACGAACTTTTCTTCGGCCGCTGTGTCGTGCACGAAGACCACGTCGGCGTCGCCCCGCCGCGCCGTGTCCAGCGCCTGCCCCGTGCCCACCGCCACCACCCGCACATCGATGCCGCTGGCCTGCTTGAAGGCCGGCAACAGGTGCGCGAACAAGCCCGATTGCTCGGTGGACGTGGTGGAGGCCATGGTGATGAAACGCGCCTGTGCGTGGCTGGCCGTGGCCACGCCCAAACCCAGACCCAGCCCCACCAGCGCAGCGCACAGGGCCCGCCTCGACTTCATGCCGTTCAACGTCATCGCCATGGCAATTCACCTTTGAGAAATTGCGCCGCCTCGGTCGGCAGCGCGTCATTGAAAAACCGGTCCACCGGCAAGTCGACCACCAGCCGACCGCCTTCCAGGTAGAGCACCCGTGTGGCCAGGCGCTTGGCCTGGCCGAGGTTGTGCGTGCTCATCACCACGGTCACGCCCTCGGCGGCAATGCTGTCGATCAAGGCCTCGACCTCGCGCTTGGCGCTGGGGTCCAGGCTGGCCGTGGGCTCGTCCAGGTAAAGCACATCGGGCCGCAGCGCCCAGGCGCGGGCCAGCGACAAACGCTGCTGCTGGCCGCCCGACAAGGCACGCGCCGCGCGCTGCGCCAGGTCTTGCAGGCCCACGCGCCGCAGCGCTTCGTCACAGCGCGCGGCCCGCTGCGCACGCGGCACGCCTCGCAGCCACAGCGCCAGCAGCACATTGCTGCGCACCGACAGGTGCAGCAAGAAGGGGTGCTGGAAGACCATGGCCGCCACCGGTGCGGGCGCGGGGCCAGCCCCGCCTGTGCCGTACACCGCCGTGCCGCTGGAGCAGGCCTGCAGCCCGTGCAGCAGGCGCAGCAGGCTGGTCTTGCCCGAGCCGTTGGCGCCGACCAGCGCCAAGCGTTCGCCGCGGTGCAGGCGCAGGTTGATGCCCCGCAGCGCCTGCACACGGCCGAAGCGCACGCCGGCGTCGGTGAGCGTGACCAGCGCGGCGCCGGTCATGCCCAGGCCGCGCCACGCAAGGCCGTGCGGCCCTGCATGGCGGCGATCAACAGGTTCACCAGCGCCACCACGCCCAGCAGCAGCAGGCCCAGTGCCAGGGCCAGCGGCAAGTCGCCCTTGCTGGTTTCCAGCGCGATGCTGGTCGTCATCACCCGCGTGACGCCGTCGATGTTGCCGCCGACGATCATCACTGCGCCCACCTCGGCAATGGCGCGGCCGAAGGCGGTCAGCACGATGGTCAGCACGCCCAGCCGCTCATGCACCAGCAACAGCGCGCCGGTCTGCATGGGGCTGGCGCCCAGCGAACGCAACTGGTCGCCGCCGTCTTCCAGCGCGTCCAGCACCAGGCGCCGGGTCAGCGCGGCCATCAGCGGCACCACCAGCACGCTTTGCGCGATGACCATGGCCGTCGGCGTGAACAAGATGCCCAGGCTGCCCAGCGGCCCGGCGCGCGACAGCAGCAGGTAGACCAGCAGGCCCACCACCACCGACGGCAGGGCCAGCAGGGTGTTCAGCAGCCACACCACCACCGCCTGCCCGGGAAAGCGCGCCACGGCCAGCCAGGTGCCCAGCCACAGGCCCAGCAGCGCACCCATCAGGCAGGCCAGACCGCTGACGCGCAGCGACAGGGCCACCACCTGCAGCAGGGCTGCGTCGGCATGCCAGACCAGGCTCAGGGCCAGGCCGAAGCTGTCGGTCATGGTGGCGTTCAGTTCAGGTCCATCGGGCTTCGAAGGTCCGGGCCGACAGGCGCGGGGCAGCCGCAGATTTTGCGGGCTGCGCTGCAGCTTGGCGATATGAAACCACCTGCATAGCGAACGGCCCGGTGCCGTGCACGACGGCCGCATTGCAAAATCGCGGCAGGCACCCAAGCCGGGTGCGCAGGACAGCCCCTACATGTCAGAACTCGCAGAGTCACCCCTGGCCGCTGGCGACCGCAATTTCAGCGTCAGCGAAGCGCGCGCGGCCATCGCCGCCGCCTTGCAGCCCATCACCGAAACGCTGACCGTGCCGCTGGCCCTGGCGCTGGGCCGCGTGCTGGCGCAGGACGTGATTTCGCCCATTGACGTGCCGGCGCATGACAACTCGGCGATGGACGGCTACGCCTTCGCATCCAGCGACCTGCAGGCCGACGCGCCGACGCTGCTGCAGGCGGTGGGCACGGTGATGGCCGGCGCGCCCCATGTCGGGCGCATCGCGGCCGGGCAGGCGCTGCGCATCATGACTGGCGCCGTCATGCCCGCCGGCCTGGACACCGTGGTGCCGCACGAGCTGTGCCGGGTGGAAGGTCAGCAGGTGCAGATTGCAGCGGGCGTGATGCGCGCTGGCGAGAACCGCCGCCGTCAGGGCGAAGACCTGACGCTGGGCCGGCCCGCGCTGCAAGCCGGGCGGCTGCTGAAGCCGGCCGACCTGGGCCTGATCGCCTCGCTGGGCATCACCCAGGTGGTGGTGGTGCGCAAGCTGCGCGTGGCCTTGTTTTCCACGGGCGACGAATTGCGCAACGCCGGCCAGCCGCTGGCGCCGGGCTGCATCTACGACAGCAACCGCTACAGCCTGATGGGCGCGCTGCAGCGCCTGGGCATGGACGTCATCGACCTGGGCCTGGTGCCTGACAACCCGGCCGCGCTGCGCGCCACGCTGGCCGCCGCCGTGGTCGAGGCCGACGCCGTGCTGACCAGCGGCGGCGTCAGCATGGGCGACGCCGACCACGTGCGCGACGTGCTGGCGCAGCTGGGCGAAGTGGCGTTCTGGAAAGTGGCCATGCGCCCCGGCCGGCCCTTCGCTTTCGGCCCGCTGCGCCGGCCGGATGCACAACCGCCGGCGTGGCTGTTCGCCTTGCCCGGCAACCCGGTGGCGGCCTTGGTCACCTTCTACGTTTTTGCGCGCGAGGCCCTGCTGCAACTGGCCGGCGCCGCACCGCAGCCGCTGCCCGTGCTGCAGGCCCGCTGCACCACGGCCATCCGCAAACGGCCGGGCCGCACGGAATTCCAGCGCGCTGTCGTCGAGCCGGCGCCAGCACCCGAAGGCGGCTGGCAGGTGCGCCTGACCGGCTCGCAGGGCGCCGGCGTGCTGCGCAGCATGAGCGAGGCCAACGCGCTGCTGGTGCTGCGCCATGAACAGGGCTCGGTGGCGGCCGGCGAAATGGTCGACGTCTGGCTGTTTGACGGCCTGAGCTGAGCGCCGGGTG
>JAYVBO010000138.1:0-1780 GCA_043750435.1 Betaproteobacteria bacterium
TCGTTGCCCAGCAGCGTGTCGGCGCCCATCACCTGCGGGCCGGGGCCGCCGTCGCGGGCGTACATGCCGAGCTTGTCGCGTGTCACGTAATTGCTGTCCATGGTGTTTCCTTGGTGGTAGTGAGTAGGGATCTGCAGCTTAGGCAACGGGCCCCTGGCGGTCTGTCTGACAGCGAACCAACAGGCCGCGGGCCCGTCAGGCGGCGAACTGGCGGGCCACAAAGGCCCACACCATGCATGACGCGTCGGGCCCCTTGGCGTCGCCAAAGGCCAGGCTGGCCAGACCGCCGCTCCAGGCGTGGGCCAGGCCTTGCACGGCCACCAGCGTGGCCACGGTGTGGCTGCGGTGCTTGAAGTCAGTGACCAGCATCGGGTGGCGCTGGCCGCGTTGCACGCGGCGTGGCGCGGCCGCCTGCGCGCCGGCGTTGTGGGCCCAGCGCTGGACCGCCACCCGGCCGTTCACCGGCGCCACCACCGCATCGGCGCTGCCGTGTATCACCAGCAGCGGCGGCCAGGGTTGGCCGGTGGCCGGCAGCGGCGCCGCCCGCTGGCGGCCGCGCATCGCGGTGAGTGCGGTCAGCGTGCTGTGGGCCGAGCCCGGCGGCACACCCGAATGCATCACCAACGCCTTGAAGTGGCCGGGGTGCAGGGTGGCCATCAAGGCCGCCATGCTGGCCCCGGCCGACAAGCCGGCCACCGCGATGCGGGCGCGGTCCACCGGGTACAGCCTGCACACCTGCAAGACGGCCTGCACCAGCAGCGCGGCTTCAGCCTGCGCGCGCCCCGAGGCGGTGTCGAACCAGTTCCAGCAGCCCTGGGCGTTGGCCAGGCGGTCTTGTTCGGGGTAGAGCACCAGAAAACGCTCGCGCTGCGCGCAGTGGTTCATGCGGGTGCTGGCGGCAAAGCTGTCGGCGGTCTGGCCGCAACCGTGCAGCATTACCAGCAGCGGCAGCTGTTCTCCGGCCTTCAGGCCCGGTGGCCGGTAGAGCTTGTAGTGCCGCGTGCCGCCGAGGCCCTGCGTTTTGCCCGACAGCCAGCTGCCTGGAGCCGATGCCTGAGCCGGCGCCTGCGCCCCTTGCGACAGCGGCCGCGCGCTTCGCTGAACCGCAGTCCGTTTGGTTTTGAGCGCGAGACCCAAGGCCTGTCTGCCCGACTTCATCGCGCCGCGCGTCAGCGCGGCCAGCTGGCGGTGCAAGGCCCGCGCCCATACGGGTTGGCGCCTGATTTTTTTCATCTCTGACGGTGGAACGGACGGCGTCATGGGCCGGGGTTCGATATTGCTGCATCGCGTCATTTCCCACCGTTCGCTGCCGCACGGGAACGCCCGCGGCCGCGGCCCGCGCTATCCTGTGAACGGTGCGAAGAGCCCACAATCCGGGTTCACATCCGGTGTTCACCATGTCCCTCATCCCCTACCGCGCCCTGGTGGCAACCTTCAAGACGATGACAGCCGCGCTGCGCAGCGGCCCGGCCGACTGCGGCTGAGGCCGCCCCGTGCAAGCCATCTGGCCCGCTGCCGGCCACGCCCACCTGACGCTGAACGACCAAGGCTGGCTGCTGCCCACGCCGGCCTACATCGCCCACTGGCTGGCGCGGCCCGAACTGGCGCTGGTCGCAGAGTCGTGCAAGGCCGAACGTGCCCTGCACCGCGCGCTGCAGGCCGCGCCGCTGCGCCCCGTCACGCCGGCTGAATTGCAGGCCCTGCGCGACCCCGACGCGCGCGAAAGCTACGGTCATGTGCTGGCGCTGCGCGACGGTTTGCTGCAGGCCGGCAGCCTGGA
>JAYVBO010000139.1:0-4190 GCA_043750435.1 Betaproteobacteria bacterium
GTCACCATGCCAACGATCCAGGCCAGCACCAGCAACAAGGCGATGCGCATGAACATGGCCATGAACAGGCCCACGCGGCGCGCGACGTCCTGCTGCGCCTTGGGCAGCTTGTTCACCAGGATAGAAATGAAAATGATGTTGTCGATGCCCAGCACCAGTTCCAGCGCCGTGAGTGTGGCCAGGGCGATCCAGGCTTGGGGGTCGGTCAGCAGTTCCATCATGGCGAGGCGTGGCGTTTCAGTGGGAAGCCGCAATCCTAGATTGCCGTCCCATGGCCCTGCATCAGTGCGGGCTGTTGAAGCGACCCGGGGCGCTTTTTTCTTGCTGCGATGCAGGGAATGCTTGATGCGCGGCCGCGCACTTTCGTACTTGATGCGCGGCCGCGCACTTTCGTAAAATGTTGGAACGTTGTTCCAAATTATTCAAGGCCTCATGAGTCCCGCCGCACAGCCCCCCTCGCAGCCCACCGCCAGCCCCCGCGTGCTGGCCTTCGGCGAATGCATGATTGAACTGCAGGGCGAGGCCTTCGGCGCGATGCGCCAGACCTTCGGCGGCGACACGCTGAACACCGCCGTCTACCTGGCGCGCTGCGGGCGCCCGAAAGCCGGGTCACACGGCCTGCGGGTGGGCTACGCCACGGCCGTGGGCGACGACCCGCTGAGTGAGGGCCTGCTCACACGCTGGGCTGCAGAAGACCTGGACCTCAGCGCGGTGCGCCGCATTCCTGGCAAGCTGCCGGGCATGTACCAAATCGCGGTGGACGCCAAGGGCGAACGCCAGTTCAGCTACTGGCGCGGGCAAAGCGCGGCCAAAGCCTATTTCGACACCCCCGCCGGCGACACGCCGCTGGAGCAGCAGGCCGCTGACATCGACGCGCTGTACTTCAGCGGCATCAGCCTGGCCATCTTGCCGCCCGAAGGCCGCGCCCGTTTGCTGGCTCTGGCGCAGCGCCTGCGTGCGCGCGGCGCGCGGGTGGTTTTCGACAACAACTACCGCCCGCGTTTGTGGGCCGATGCGGCCGAGGCGCAAGCCACCTTCGCGCAGGCCTACGCGCTGGCCGACGTGGCGCTGGTGACGCTGGACGACGAGCAACTGCTGTGGGGCTGCCCTGACGCCGCCGCGCAGCTGACGCAGACCATGGCCCTGCCCTGCCCCGAACTGGTGGTGAAGCGCGGCGCGGCGGCCACGCTGCTGCGCCTGGGCGCCGCACCGCTACAGACCGTGCCCACGCAGCACGTGGCGCAGGTGGTGGACACCACGGCGGCCGGCGATTCGTTTGCCGGCGCCTACCTGGCTGCGCGGCTGACGGGTGCTGACCCGGCCGCGGCGGCTGCCGCCGGCAACCGGCTGGCCGCCATCGTGGTGCAGCACCGCGGGGCGCTGATCCCGCTGGACGCGATGCCCTGAGCCCTGCGGTCAGAGCCGGCCCGCGCCGGCCCCTGCCAGGACCTTGGCCGCCACATCGGCCGCTGCATCCACAGGCCCGACCAGCCACGGCGCCCAGCCAACTTCAGGTGTCACGGCGGCCGTGGGGTGGGCCACGCGCAAGGCGCCCAGCAGGTCCACAGCGTGACCGTTGTGCAGCGAACCGCGGTCGAAGAAGGTGTTGCCCTTCCACCAGCGCACCAGCTTCTCGGTCGGCACGCCGGGCGGCGTTTCCCAGGCATTGCGCTCACTGAAGATGCGCGAATTCACGCCCACGCCCAGTGAATAGCCGTAGGCGTAGTCGCCGTCCTTCAGGCCAATGAACAGGTTGTTGAACACATGCACCTGGCCATAGCGTACGCGGGGCGTGCGTTCCTTGGTGCCTTCGTAGCGGTTGTGGTGGAAAGTCACTTTCAACTTGCCGTCGTCGTCCTTGCGGCCGTCGCCGTTGCCCACCAGCGTGGTCTTGTCGTGGTTCCATTCGCCGTTGGCGTTGTCTTTCGGGTCCCAGGCAGGGAAATGGTCATACGAATCCGAGAAACGGATGTTGCGCACGATGACGTTGTCCACCCGCTCGAGCATCAGGTTGCCGTGGGTGAGGTGGGCGTCAGCGCCCAGACCGATCAAGGTGGTGTTGGACGGCACCCGCAGCACAACCACGCGCGACTGCCGCTGCGCCGAGCGCGCCCGCGCGTCTTCCTGAGGACCTTCGGGCGCTTTTTTGCCCCAGGTCGCCGGGTCGTAGGCGGCTTCGAAGGCCGGCCAGTTGAAGGCGGATTCCCGGTATTGCTCGAAGCCGAGCGGACGGTTGTCCTCGTCCACGCTCAGGTCGATGAGCCCTTGCACCTGCACGATGCGCGGGCGCTGGCGCGCGCCGGCCACCCTGCCGTGCGGGCGCAGCGCGGCCAACAGCTCAGCCCGGTTGCGCACGGTGTGCACATCCGCCGGCAGCGCGGCCGCGCCGCCCGTGGTGCCGCCGGCGGCAGCTGCCCAGCCGTCCAACGGGGACAACACTTCGCGCGCTAGCGGGTTGCCTGTCACCGTCGTGTTGTTGAACTCGGTCAGCCGTGCCGCCTGCGGTCCGGACGCCGTGAACGGCCGGCGCGCAGTGGACGCCGCCCAGGGCGTTTGCAGTGCCAGATGCGGGCCCACCAGGCTGTCGCGGATCAGCGCCTGGCCGTTGGGCGAAACGCTCGGCTTCCACTCGCCGCGCGCCACACCTTCGTCCCAAGCCCGGCCCAGGCTCACGTTCGCGTGCTGGGTGCCAGCACATGGCCCCCGTTGGGCGGGCGCCGCCGGCCGCCCCGGTGCACGATGACGCTGTCGTCTATGACCAGCGTGCCGTTGCCGAAGATGAAATCCACATCGCCCGCAATCAGGCTGGCGTGCACGTAGACGCGAGCCGGCTCGGATGTCGGCCGACGGCTACCTGGCTGCCACGCCGGCCAAGCAGGTGCTGGCCGAGAACGCCTACTCCGACTGGCTGCCCTCGAGCATCCCGCTGATCAAGGGCGAGATGAACATCCGCACGCACGACGTCATCGTGCAGCACATCAGCATTCGCCCCGGCGCCTACGGCCGCGCCAAGCGCAGTGGCCAGGACCATGACGGCATCAGCACTTACGGCGGCGCGCACCAGGTCATCGTCGACCACTGCAGTTTTTCCTGGGCCACCGACGAGAACCTGTCGATCAGCGGCCCGCGCTTCGACGGCGCCACGCCCGAGGCCTGGCGCCGCGCCACCAGCCATGAAATCACCTACAGCAACAACCTCATCGCCGAGGGCCTGAGCGACAGCGTGCACAGCAAGGGCGAGCACAGCAAAGGCACGCTGGTCCACGACAACATCACCGGTGTGCTGTTGCTGGGCAACGTCTACGCCAGCAACCGCGAGCGCAATGCCTTGTTCAAGGGCGGCGTGTTCGCGGCCATGGTCAACAACCTGATCTACAACCCGGGCGCGAAGGCGGCGGCCATGGCGATGTGGAACTGCACATGGCCGACATGAGCCCGCGCGCAGGTTGGGCCGCCTACTTCAGCCCGGCGGTCCGTGCGCTTCAAGATTGAACCCGGAGACCCGAACATGCCGCTCCGACACACCCCGATGGCCGCCGCCTTGCTGTGGGCGGCCCAAGCCAGCGCACAGCGGGCAAGCACAAGATCAAGGTCTTCAACAAGGGCGCCCTGGGCAGCGAAAAGGAAACCATCGACCAGTTGAAGATCGGCGCGCTGGACCTGGCCCGCGTCAACATCAGCCCGATGAACGCCATCTGCGTGAAGACGCAGTTGCCGACCATGCCTTTCCTGTTCCACAGCGTGGCCCACATGCGCCGCGTGCTGGACGGCCCGGTGGGCGAAGAAATCCTGAAGAGCTGCGAAGCCCAGGGCTTCATCGGCCTGGCCTTCTACGACAGCGGGGCGCGCAGCATCTATGGGCGCAAGGCGGTGAAGACCGTGGCCGACGCCAAGGGCATGAAGATCCGCGTGCAGCAAAGTGACCTGTGGGTGGCAATGATCAGCGCCATGGGCGCCAACCCCAGCCCCATGCCCATCGGCGATGGTTTACACCGGCCTGAAGACCGGCCTCATCGACGCCGCCGAGAACAACATTCCCAGCTACGAGGGCTTCAAGCACTATGAAGCCATGAAGTTCTATTCGCGCACCGAGCACAGCATGGCGCCCGAGATGTTGCTGATGAGCAAGCGCGTGTGGGACAAGCTGCCGGCCAACGAACAGGCCATCGTCCGCGCCGCCGCCAAAGAAA
>JAYVBO010000140.1:0-9719 GCA_043750435.1 Betaproteobacteria bacterium
TCGGGCGGCAATTGCGCGGCCAGGGCCTGGGCTTCGGCGATGAACTGGCCGGCATTGATGGCCACGCCGGCTCGCCAGGCGATGGGGGCCGCCAGGTCGCTGGCGACCAGCAGAGGCAAAGGCAAGGGCGAAGCCAATTCGTTCATGGTCGCGGGGCGTCGGGCCGGGCGCTGAGCCGCCGGTAGGCGCTGATGGCCAGGCGGATGGACACGCGCTCGAAGTCGGGGTGGCGGCGGTAGCGCAGGCGGTGTTCGATGACGAAGAAGGCGCCGGCCGACAGCGGTGTCAGCAGGTTGCCGTAGACCGACCACCAGGGCCAGGGCGCGAAGGTGTAGACCAGGGCCGAGACGACCAGCATGCTGAGGAAATAGGCCGCCCACAGCCCCGTGAGCCAGCGCGTGTAGGCCTGCATCTCGGGCGTGAAATCTTCGTGCACGGTGGCGGCCAGGGCCGTGATCAGCGGCGTGCTGCCCGGCCGCAAAGTGCTGCCAAAGGCCCAGGCCAAGGCCAGGTGGATGCCGCCGTGCTGCAGCACGTACATGCGGTTGGCGTCGGCCACGCCGCCGCGCGCCACCACCCAGGCCAGCAGGGCCACGCCCGCGCCGCAGGCGCCCAGCACCCACCATTGCCGGCGTTGCCAGGCGGCGCCGGCCATGGCCACCACCAGCGGGCCGAAGAGCACCGCCACGGCCCACGGTTCGCGCGCGGCGTTGACCATCAGCCAAGCCGACAGCAGCGCATAGGCCGCAAAGCCGCCCAGCGTCAGCAAGGCCAGCAGGGCCGCCGCAGCGGCGGGCTGCGGCCCCGCAGGCCCAGGGCTGTCAGCGGCCACGGCTGCGGGCGGCTTACTGGGTGCGATGCTGGGCCACATGCACAGCCAGGCTGCGCAGGTTCTGGAAGATCTTCTGGTTGTTCTCGTCGTCCGAGCGCAGCTGGAAGCCGTAGCGGTGCGAGATTTCCAGCGCCACTTCCAGGATGTCGATGGAGTCCAGACCCAGACCTTCGCCAAACAGCGGTGCCGTGGCGTCGATTTCGTCGGCAGCCAGTTCCAGGTTCAGGGCCTGCACGAACAGCGCGGCCAGGTCACGTTCCAGGGCTTCGGGCGACTGGGCAGGCACCGCAGCAGGCACGGCGGCGGGAACGGTGGTGGATTGCGGCTCGGACACGGAAAACTCCCTGGTGGACAGTCGGCGGGGCGGGCCCGCCTGAGCTCCGAATTGTAGGAGGCCGGCCTGCTGCGTTCACATGCCCTTGAACAGGTGGGCGTAGAGCCGGCTGGCGGTCAGCTTTTCCGGCCGCCCGCGCAGGCTCAAGGTGACCTTGCCCGACTCTTCACGCCGCGCTGTGCTGATGGCCGTGGCCTGCACCACGGTGCCCCGGTGGACCTGCCAGAAAACCGCCGGGTCCAGCTGCGGCAGCAGTTCGCGCAATGAGGCGCGGATCAGGTGTTCCCGTTCAGCGGTGATGACGCGCACGTATTTGTCGGCGGCTTCGAAATACAGCACCTCGGCCAGCGGCACCAGGTGCACCAGGTTGCCGACCTGGGCCTGGATGACTTCCAGCCGGGGCGCGGTTGGTGTTACCACGCCACCCAGCAGGCCGCGCAACTGGCTGACCGCCGCCTGCAGCGCGTCTTGCTGGGTCTGGCCCGCTGGCGCGGCGCTGCTGCGGCGGTCGGCCAGGCGGGTCTGCAAGCGCGCCACGCAGGCCGCCAGCCGGGTGCGGTCGACGGGTTTCACCAGATAGTCCACCGCCTGGGCCTCGAAAGCCTGCAGCGCGTAGTCGTCGTAGGCGGTGACGAAGACCAGCAGCGGGAAGGCGCCGTCGCCAGCCGCATCGGGCCAGTCTTCGGCCAGCGCCTGCGCGGCTTCCAGGCCGCTGGCGCCGGGCATGCGGATGTCGAAGAAGCACACGTCGGGGCGCAGCGCCAGCGCCTGTTCGGCCGCGCGCAGGCCGTCGCCCACGCTGGCCACCACCTGCAGTTCGGGCCACAGCGCGGCCAGGTCGGCCTGCAGGCCGGCAGCCAGCAGCGGTTCGTCTTCGGCGATCAGGCAGCGGGGTGGGTGCATGGGGGCCCTTCGCGTTTCATTTCAGTTGAGCGGGATCTCGATGTGGGCGAGCGTGCCGCCCTCGGCATCGCCCGCCGCTTGCAGGGCCAGCGTGGCCCGCGGTCCGTACAGGGTGGTCAGGCGCGCCCGCACTTGCTCCAGGCCGAAGGCGGTGCCCACCGCCGTGGACGCGGCCGGCGCAGCAAGGCCGGCGCCGGTGTCGCGCACGTCCAGGTGCAGGCGGTTGCCCTGCTGCCGCGCCGTGACTTCGATGCGCCCGCCGTCCACCTGCGGTTCCAGCCCGTGCTTGATGGCGTTTTCCACCAGCGGCTGCAGCAGCAACGGCGGCACCTGCACCGTGGCCAGATCGTCGGGCAGGTTCAGCTGCACCGTCAGGCGCGGCCCCATGCGCACGGCCATCAGCGCCAGGTAGTCGGCCAGGTGGGTGAATTCGGCCGACAGCGGGTGCAGGGTGTTGCGGCTGGCGTTCAGCGTGGCGCGCAGGTGGGCGATCAGGTGGTCCAGCATGGTCTGGGCGCGGGCCGGGTCCAGGCTGATCAGCACGCGCAAGTTGGCCAGGGTGTTGAACAGCATGTGCGGTTCGAGCTGGCTTTGCAGCAGGCGCAACTGGTTTTCAGCCGCCAGGCGCCGGGCGGCCTGGGCTTCAGCCCGGGCGTGCGACAGGCGTTCTGCGGTGCTCAGCACCACCACCGCCACCACCGTGGCCACCACGCTGAAGGCCAAGGTGATGCGGGTGCTGTTGCTGGCCAGGTTCAGCATGCTGGGCGACTGAAAGCCGGTCAGCCAGTCAGCGAGCTGCAGGCCCAGCGCCGGCCCGAAGACTATCGACAACATTGCGCCCGGTATCACGCCGCGCCAGCCGGTGGCCGCCGCGTCTTCGGCATAGGGCAGGCCGCGTGCCGTGCGGATGCGGTCGGTCAACGCGGCGTGGCCCAGTCGCGTCAAGTCGACCAAGGTCATGCAGATGGCGCCGATGCAAACCGAATACAGCAGCTTGTAGCCGAAGCCGTGCCCGTCAATGACCGTGATGATGGTGGCAATGCCCACACAGATGGCCAGCAGCACCAGCACGCTGCGCAAAGCGCGGGTGCGCAAGCGCCGCAGTGCGGCCTTGACGGCTGAACTGGCCGCTGGCGCCGGGCAGGCAAGCGCCGCGCTCACGGGGGCGGGCGGTGCGTGTTCAGACATGGGTTGAGATTGTGGCGGCGGCTGCCCGGGTCACCCGTGCCAGCGCTGAACAGCGCCAGGGTGCGGCCGATGGACAGGCCCGTGATGAGGCCGAAGACCAGGGCCAGGGCCGCCACCCAGAACAGCGCCACCAGCGGCAGGGCTGCCGTGCCCGGGGCCAGCGACCAGGCGCCCAGGCCGATCATCAAGGCCGGCAAGGCCAGCAAACGCACGGGAGCAACGCGGCGGTCGCGGCTTTGCGTGACACCCAGCGCAATGAGGCCGGCCAGCAGGGCCCAGACGAAAACGGGGGTGTGGGTCAGGATTTGCAGCAGCACATTGTTCTCCAGCGTCGCCCGTCAAGCGGGGCGGCATGGGGGGGGACTGTCGGGTGGCACGGCGGCGCTGACCAGACCGCCGCGACGACCCGGCGCAGCCGGGCGCAAAACGGTTGCCAGCGGGTGCGAAAGGCGCAGTCTGCGTCGTTCAGGGCCCGGCGAGCCGCGCCCGCAGCGCTTCGACGCGCCTGCGGTTGGCGCCCAGGTCGCTGCGGCCCAGGCGCGAGGCCGAGCGCACCTGCACCACGCCGGCGGCGCGGTCGAACCAGCATTCAAGGTCGTCGGTGTATTGCATCAGCGGCGTGCTGACCTGCGCATAGAGGTAGTCGCCATCGGCTTTCACCACCACGGCGCCGGGCGTGGCCTGGACAGCGGCTTGAACCTTGGTCATCACGGTGTCGGCCGCGCCGGCCACGGTCAGTGGCGCAACGCGGGCATAGGCCTGCTGCACATGCCCGGGCCAGAGGTCGGCCTGGCTGCTGACACTGTTGGGCGTCAGCGACGGGGCCTTCAACTTGCCTTGGTTCACGCCCAGGTCCGTGGGCGCCTTGCCGCGCAGCAGACCCAGCCGGCCTGCCGCGATACCCAGCAAGGCCAGCGCGGCGATCGTCAACAACAGCCATTTCAGGATGCGCATCGGTGTTCCTTCAAGGACGGGTTTGGGGCCAGGCGCTGCTGACTGGGGGCTAACGGCGCTTGGAGCCGCCCAGCAGCGAACCCAGCACGCCACGGATGATTTCGCGCCCCACGGCCGAGCCGATGCTGCGCACCGCCGACGAGGCGGCCTTTTCGGCCAGCCCCGCGTAATGCCCGCCGCGCGGGCCGGTGCTGCCGAAGATGGCGCCTTTCAGACTGTCGAGCAGGCCGCCGCCTGCGCTGTCGCCGTCAGGCGCACTCGGCCCGGCGCTGCCGCCCGGCGCGCTGCCTGCGGCGGCGTTGTCGGCGCTGGCCGCCACGCGGCCTTTCAGCTTTTCGTAGGCCGATTCGCGGTCGACGGTTTTTTCGTAGACGCCGGCCACCAGCGAACCGGCCAGCAGGGCCTGGCGCTGTTCGGGGGTGATGGGGCCGATCTGGCTGCCCGGCGGGCGCACGAAGGCGCGTTCGGTGATGCTGGGCCGGCCCTTGGCGTCCAGCAAGCTGATCAGGGCCTCGCCCACCGCCAGCTCCATGATGGCCGCGGCCATGTCGGGGATGGTCGGGTTCTGGCGCATGGTGTCGGCGGCCGACTTCACCGCCTTCTGGTCGCGCGGCGTGAAAGCGCGCAGCGCGTGCTGCACGCGGTTGCCCAGCTGGGCCAGCACCGTGTCGGGCACGTCCAGCGGGTTCTGCGTCACGAAATACACGCCCACGCCCTTGCTGCGCACCAGGCGCACCACCAGTTCGATGCGCTCGATCAGCGCCGCCGGCGCGTCCTTGAACAACAAATGGGCTTCGTCGAAGAAGAAGACCAGCTTGGGCTGGTCCTGGTCGCCAACTTCGGGCAGGTGTTCGAAGATTTCGCTCAGCAGCCACAGCAAGAAGGTGGCGTACAGGCGCGGCGCGTTCATCAGCTGGTCGGCGGTCAGGATGTTGATCACCCCTTTGCCGTCCACGGTCTGCAGCAGGTCGGCGATGTCCAGCATCGGTTCGCCGAAGAACTGGTCGCCGCCCTGTTCCTCGATCTGCATCAGGCCGCGCTGGATGGCGCCGATGCTGGCCGCGCTGATGTTGCCGTACTCGGTCTGGAAGTTGCTGGCGTTGTCGCCGACATGCTGCAGCATGGCGCGCAGGTCTTTCATGTCCAGCAGGGCCAGGCCGTTGTCATCGGCGATCTTGAAGGTCAGGCTCAGCACGCCGGCCTGGGTGTCGTTCAGCGCCAGCATGCGGGCCAGCAGCAGCGGGCCCATGTCCGACACCGTGGCGCGCACCGGGTGGCCCTGTTTGCCGAACACGTCCCACAGCGTGCAGGGGCAGGTCAGCGGCACCGGCGTGGGCAGGCCGCGTTCTTGCAGCAGCGCCACCAGCTTGGCGCTGGGGTTGCCCGGCTGGGTGATGCCGGTGAGGTCGCCCTTCACATCGGCCATGAACACCGGCACGCCCAGCTGACTGAAGTTTTCAGCCAGGGTCTGCAGCGTGATGGTCTTGCCGGTGCCCGTGGCGCCGGTGATCAGGCCGTGGCGATTGGCCAGCGCGGGCAGCAGTTCGCAGCGGATGTTGCCGTGCTGGGCGACGACGATGGGGTCGGACATGGCGGCAGCGCTCGAAGGGGTGAGGACGGGGCACAGTCTACGGTGGGCCGCCGCCAGCTAAAATTCGCTTTCATCAGCAGGAGCGAGACATTCCATGGCGGGTCATTCCAAGTGGGCCAACATTCAGCACCGCAAAGGCCGCCAGGACGAAAAGCGCGGCAAGGCGTGGACCCGCGTGATCCGCGAAATCATGGTCGCAGCGCGCTTGGGTGGTGGTGATGTGGCCGTCAACCCGCGTTTGCGCTTGGCCGTCGAGAAGGCCAAGGCCGTCAACCTGCCGGTCGACACCGTCAAGCGCAACATCGACAAGGCCACCGGCAACCTCGAAGGCGTGCACTACGAAGAAGTGCGCTATGAGGGCTACGGCATAGCCGGCGCGGCCGTCATCGTCGACTGCATGACCGACAACAAGGTGCGCACCGTGGCCGAGGTGCGCCACGCCTTCAGCAAGTACGGCGGCAACATGGGCACCGAAGGCAGTGTGGCCTTCCAGTTCAAGCATTGCGGGCTGTTCGTTTTCGCGCCTGGCACGGCCGAAGACAAGGTCATGGAAGTGGCGCTGGAAGCCGGGGCCGACGACGTCATCACCGGCGAAGACGGTTCCATCGAAGTGCTGGCCCCGCCGCATGACTTTGAAGCCGTGAAGGCCGCACTGGAAGCCGCCGGCCTGAAGGCTGAAGTGGCCGAAGTGACCTGGCGCGCCGAAAACCCGATCGAGGTGACCGGTGAAGACGCGGTGCGCATGCAAAAGCTGCTGGACGTGATCGAAGACCTCGATGACGTGCAAGACCTGCACCACAACGCGCTGCTGTCCGAATGAAGGTGCTTGTGATTGGCAGCGGCGGCCGCGAGCATGCCCTGGCCTGGAAGCTGGCCCAGGGCGAACGCGTGCAGACGGTGTTCGTGGCGCCGGGCAACGGTGGCACGGCGGCCGACAGCACGCTGAAGAATGTGCCCTTGACCGACCTGCACGCGCTGGCCGATTTCGCCATCGCCGAAAAGGTGGCGCTCACGGTGGTGGGGCCCGAAGCGCCGCTGGCCGCCGGCATCGTCGACCTGTTCCGCGCCCGCGGCCTGCGCATCTTCGGCCCCACGCAGGGCGCCGCGCAGCTGGAAAGTTCCAAGGCCTACGCCAAGTCCTTCATGCAGCGCCACGGCATCCCCACCGCGCTGTACGGCAGCTACACCGACGCCGCGGCGGCACACGCCCACGTGGCCCAGCACGGCGCGCCCATCGTCATCAAGGCCGACGGCCTGGCCGCCGGCAAGGGCGTGGTGGTGGCGATGACGGTTGAAGAAGCGCATGCGGCCATTGACGACATGCTGGGCAGCAACGCACTCGGCGTGCAACACAACGCCGAAGGTGCGCGCGTCGTCATCGAAGAATTCATGAGCGGCGAAGAAGCCAGCTTCATCGTGCTCAGCGACGGCAAGAACGTCTGCACGCTGGCCACCAGCCAGGACCACAAGCGCGTGGGCGAAGGTGACACCGGCCCCAACACCGGCGGCATGGGCGCCTATTCGCCCGCGCCAGTGGTCACGCCCAATGTGCACGCCAAGGCGATGCAGGAAATCATCCTGCCCACCATCGCCGGCATGGCCAAGGACGGCGTGCCCTTCACCGGTTTCTTGTATGCCGGCTTGATGATCGACGCGCAGGGCCAGCCCCGCACCGTGGAATTCAATGCCCGCCTGGGTGACCCCGAAGCCGAGGTCATCCTGATGCGCCTGAAGAGCGACCTCTTCGAATTGTTGATGCACGCCACCGCCGGCACGCTGGACCAGGTTGAACTGGAATGGGACCGCCGCGTGGCTTTGGGCGTGGTGGTGGCCGCCCACGGCTACCCGGCCGCGCCGCGCAAGGGCGACGCCATCACGGCACTGCCGGCCGATGCGCCCGATCTGCACGTCTTCCACGCGGGCACCACGGCGCAAGACGGCCCGCTGCGCAGCAATGGCGGACGCGTGTTGTGTGTGACGGCGCTGGCGGATTCGGTTCGGCTGGCGCAACAGCGCGCACTCGAAGCCGTGCGCCAGGTGAAGCTGGACGGCGCCGTCTGGCGCAACGACATCGGCCATCGCGCCATCAAGCATTGAAGCCCGACACTGGCGCCGTTCGCGCATACCTGCTCGACCTGCAAAACCGCATCGTTGCGGCCGTGCAAGCCGAAGACGGCTTGCCATTTCGCAGCGACGGCTGGACCCGCCCGGCCGGCGGCAAGCTGCAGGGCGACGGCCTGTCGCAGTTGCTGGAAGAAGGCAACTTCCTGGAGCGCGGCGGCTGCAACTTCAGCCATGTGCAAGGCGCGGCCCTGCCGCCCAGCGCCACCCAGCACCGCAGTGAACTGGCCGGCGCGCCGTTTGAGGCGCTGGGCGTGTCGCTGGTCATGCACCCGCGCAACCCCCACGTGCCGACGGTGCACATGAACGTGCGCCTGCTGGCCGCCTTTCCGGAAGGCCGCGAGGCGGTGGTCTGGTTCGGCGGCGGCATGGACCTGACGCCCTACTACGGCTATGACGAAGACGCCGTGCACTTCCACCGCCGCTGCGCCGACGCGCTGGCGCCCTTCGGCGCCGACAAGTACCCGCGCTTCAAGCAATGGTGTGACGAATACTTCTACAACCAACACCGCAACGAGCCACGTGGCATCGGCGGCGTGTTTTACGACGACTTCAACGAAGGCAGTTTCGAAGACGGCTTCGCGATGATGCGTGCCGTCGGCAATGCCTTCATACCGGCCTGGCTGCCCATCGTGCAGCGCCGGCGCAACACCGAATATGGCGAACGCGAACGCGACTTCCAGGCCTACCGGCGCGGCCGCTATGTCGAATTCAATCTGGTCTGGGACCGTGGCACGCATTTCGGCCTGCACGGCGGCGGGCGCACTGAAAGCATCCTGATGAGCATGCCGCCCATCGTGAAGTGGCGCTACGACTGGCACCCCGAAGCGGGCACCCCCGAGGCGCGCCTGACCGCACATTTCCTGCAAGCCCGCGATTGGTTGGCCGCATGACGACCGCCCGCAAGCGGGTCGGCCTGTTTGGCGGCACCTTCGACCCGGTACACACCGCGCATGTGGCGCTGGCCCGCGCTGCCCTGCAGGCTTTCGACCTGGACGAGGTGCGCTGGATACCCACCGGTCAGCCCTGGCAAAAGGGCTGGACCATCACCGACGCCCGGCACCGGGTGGCCATGGTGCAACTGGCGATCGAGGGCGAGCCGCGCTTCAAGCTCAGCCGCATCGAGATCGAGCGCAGCGGCCCCAGCTACACGCTGGACACCGTCAAGGCCCTGGTGGCGGCCGAGCCCGACACCGAATGGGTGCTGATCATCGGCCAGGACCAGTACGCCGGCCTGCACACCTGGCGCGACTGGCCAGTGCTGCTGGGCCTGGTGACGCTGGCCGTGGCCAACCGCCCCGGGCCTGTGCGCCTGCCCGACCCCGAAGTTCAACGTTTTGCGCACAAAGCCGTGCCGTTGCCGATGCTGGACGTTTCGTCCACCGCCATCCGCGTCGACGTGGCCGCCGCACAGGACATCACTCAATTGGTGCCGCCCGCCGTGGCGCGCTATATTGAATCTCACGGCCTGTACCAAAAGCATCAGGCCGTCATGCCGTCACCCATCAGGAGCTGAATGGACATCCGCAAGCTGCAACGCGCCATCGTCGATGGCCTCGAAGACGTGAAGGCCCAGCACATCGCTGTCTTCAACACCGAGCATCTTTCTGCCTTGTTCGAGCGCGTGATCATCGCCTCGGGCACCAGCAACCGGCAGACCAAGGCTCTGGCCGCCAGCGTGCGCGATGCCGTCAAAGGCCGCGGCATGGACGTGCTCAGCGTCGAAGGCGAAGACAACGGCGAATGGATCATCGTGGACTGCGGCGCCGCCGTCGTGCACATCATGCAGCCGGCCA
>JAYVBO010000141.1:0-1775 GCA_043750435.1 Betaproteobacteria bacterium
GAAACCTGCGAAGAAAGCGGCTCGCCCGACCTGCCCGCCTACTTGGCGGCACTGAAACCCCGCCTGGGTCAGGTCGGCCTGGTGGTGTGCCTGGACAGCGGTGCTGGCAACTACGACCAGCTGTGGCTGACGACCAGCCTGCGCGGCATGGTCAGCGGCGTGCTGAAGGTCGAGATCCTGTCCGAGGGCATCCACAGCGGCGACGCGTCGGGCCTGGTGCCCAGCAGCTTTCGCATCCTGCGCCATGTGCTCGACCGCCTGGAAGACAGCGCCACCGGCCGCTTGCTGCCCGAAAGCTTCCACTGCGCCGTGCCGGCCGCGCGCCTGGCCCAGGCGCAGGCCACGGCAGCCATCCTGAAAGACGAAGTCTGGAAGCGCATGCCCTGGGCCTGCGGGGCCGACGGCGGGCCGACTCTGCCCACCACCACGGACCCGGTTGAAGGCCTGCTGAACCGCACCTGGCGGCCCACGCTCAGTGTGACCGGCGTGGACGGCTTTCCCGACATGAAAAGTGCCGGCAACGTGCTGCGGCCGCACACCGCATTCAAGCTCTCACTGCGTCTGCCCCCGCTGGTGGACGGCAACGAGGCCAGCCTGAAACTGAAGACGCTGCTGGAAGACAACGCGCCCTACAACGCCAAGGTTACCTTCCACCCCGACGGCCGCGCCGGCGCCCTGGGCGCCACAGGCTGGAACGCGTCGGATCTGTCGCCATGGTTGCAGGCGGTGCTGAACGACGCCTCGCAAGCCCACTTCGGCGCGCCGCTGGGCTACGTCGGCCAGGGTGGCACCATCCCGTTGATGAGCATGCTGCAGCAGGGCTTCCCGCAAGCCCAGATGATGGTCTGCGGCGTGCTGGGCCCCAAGAGCAACGCCCACGGGCCGAATGAATTCCTGCACGTACCCTACGGCAAGAAGCTGACGGCCGCCGTTGCGCAGGTCATCGCGGCCTGCCCTTGAGCTGACAGGCGGCGCGCAGCCGCCCGGGCATGCTGCAACCGAAGTGCCCACTCCTTCACGGCAAGCCCCGCCTCGTGTCGCACACCCCCCGCGCATGAAGGGGTGTTTGGGCACTTTGAAGCGCCCGGGCGCAGGGCAACGGCGGCACACTCGCACATCGCGCTGGATTACCGGCGCCACCTTCCACCGAGTCCGGAGCCGAACATGCTGAGCAAGAAGTCCATCCTGAATGCCACCGCCGCAGCCTTGCTGTCGATTTCCGCCCTGGGCGCCCACGCCAACACCATCGACCTGGACCTCGCCGGCTGGACGTCGATGGGCGCCTTCGGCAACCCCACCAACTCCCAGGCCTTCCTGAGCCTGGGCGCGGGCTCGGTGGTCAACGGCTACGAATACATCAACCTGAACCTCACCACCAGCAACGGCAGCTTACTGTACGACTTCGTGCTCTCGGTGAACAACTTTGACGGCTCGAGCTACATGGACGCCGTGCCCAGCAACCTGCCCAGCGTCGGCAGCGATGGCCCGCTGAGCGCAGCCTGGAACGGTGCGCCCTTGTCTGCCGGCGGGGCATTCACAGCGACCAACGGCACCGTCTGGGTCACGGTTTACGAACTGAGTGTCGACCCGGGCATCAACGCCACCGTCACGTCGGGCACCCTGCGCCTGGACTACACGCCGGGCGCGCCGGTGCCTGAACCCAGCAGCTACGCGCTGATGGGTCTGGGCCTGCTGGGCATGAGTGCCCTGGTGCGCCGCCGCCGCGCTGCCTGAAGCGCGTTGCCGCACGAAATAAGGCCCGCAGCAGCGGGCCT
>JAYVBO010000142.1:0-4179 GCA_043750435.1 Betaproteobacteria bacterium
TTTCGGTTGGTGGAACTTCGCCACCAAGCTCAACCTGGCGCTGGCCGCGGGCATTGCGCTGCCGCTGCTCGGTGCCTTCGGCTACACCCCCGGCAGCCGTGACGGTGCGGCGCTGCAGGCGCTGACGCTGGCGTATTGCCTCTTGCCCTGCGTGCTCAAGCTGGCCGCCGCGGGTTTGCTCTGGACCACCTGGCTGCGCAAGGAAAATCTGACATGAACCCTGTGAATTTCATCCGTCCTTCCACGGCCCGAGCGGGGGCACTGCTGCTGGCCGCCGCGCTGTCGGCCACGCTGCTGGCGGGCTGCGCCTCGGCGCCTGTGCCGGCCGACTACGCGGCCGAGAAGCCCGTGCTCGACCTGAAGCAGTACTTCAACGGCGAACTCGTCGCCCACGGCCTGTTCACCGACCGCGCCGGCAAGGTGGCACGTCGCTTCACGGTGCAGATGACAGGCACCTGGCAGGGCAAGAACGGCACCTTGGACGAACGCTTCACCTACAGCGACGGCAAGACCGAGCGCCGCGTCTGGCGCCTCACCGACGAAGGCGGCGGCCGCTACACCGGCCGCGCCGACGACGTGGTGGGTGTGGCCGAAGGCCGCGCCGCAGGCAATGCGCTGAACTGGCGCTACACCCTGGCCCTGCCGGTGGACGGCAAGGTCGTCGAGGTGCAGTTCGACGACTGGATGTACCTGATGGACGAGCGCGTGATGCTGAACAAGGCCGCGATGAGCAAATTCGGTTTCAGCCTGGGCGAAGTGACGCTGTCCTTCACCAAGCTGTAGAGCGCGGGCACCGGCATGACACTGAACCCTCGCATCGAAGACTGGACCGGCCGCACGGTGTGGCTGGTGGGCGCGTCCAGCGGCATCGGCCGCGCCACGGCCGGCGCGCTGCACGCCGCTGGTGCCCGCGTGGTGGTGTCGGCGCGCAGCCGCGCGGCGCTGGACCGCTACGTCGCCAGCCACCCCGGCAGCCTGGCCATCCCGCTGGACGCCACCGACCGCAACGCCATGCAGGCCGCCGCCGCGCACATCGTGGCCACGCACGGCGGCATCGACCTGGCGATGTACTGCGCCGGCACCTACGCGCCGATGCGCGCCACCGCTTTCGATCTGGACGTGGCGCTGCAGCATGTGCGCGTCAACCACGAAGGCGCCCTGTACATGCTGGACGCCGTGCTGCCCACGCTGCTGGCCCAAGCCAAGACGGGGCGCGGTGGCCACATCAGCCTGGTCAGCAGCGTGGCCGGGTTTCGCGGCCTGCCGCAGTCGCTGGCTTACGGCCCGACCAAGGCGGCACTGATCAACCTGGCCGAGACCCTCTACCTCGACTTGCAGCCGCTGAAGATGGGCGTGTCGCTCATCAACCCCGGCTTTGTCGAGACGCCGCTGACCGCGCAAAATGAATTCAAGATGCCCGCACTGATCACGCCCGAACAAGCTGCTGCCCACATCCTGGCCGGCTGGCGTGCGGGCGCCTTCGAGATCCATTTCCCCAAGCGTTTCACGCGCTGGATGAAGCTGATGCGCCTGTTGCCCTACGGCCTGTATTTCGCAGCGATACGCCGCTCGACGGGTTTGTGATGACGGCCATCATGGACGCACGCGTTGCCCGCATCGTGCAGGCCTTCGAGCAGCTGGCGCCAGCCGACCTACCCAAGCTGGACGCGCTGTACACCGCCGACGCCCGCTTCAAGGACCCCTTCAACGAGGTGCAGGGTGTGCCCGCCATTCGCGCCGTGTTCGCCCACATGTACGCCACGCTGGACGAACCGCACTTCCTCATCCGCGATGTGGTGGCGCAAGGTGACCAGTGCTTTCTGACCTGGGATTTCGTCTTCCGCATGCGCCGCTACAACCGTGACGAGCAGACCGTGCGCGGTGGCACGCATTTGCAGCTGGCCACTGATGGCCGCATCAGCCTGCACCGCGACTACTGGGACGCTGCCGAAGAGCTGTATGAAAAACTGCCCTTGGTGGGCAGTTTGATGCGCTGGCTGAAAAGCCGCGCGAAGTCCTAGGCGCCGCTGGGGCGCAGCGCTTGCTGCTTACTTCTGGCCTTCGGTCAACGACATGGTCTGGAACAAGCCGCTCTTGTCGACGAAGAACACTTCGGTGAACTTGATGGTGCCGCCGGGCATCTTGACCGGCGCCGGATAGGGCGCGGCGCGGCGGATCATGGCCAGCACCCAGGGTGCGACTTCATCAGCCGCCGGCTTGCGCACCACTTGGATGTCGACCACCTTGCCGGTGGCGTCGATTTCGGTTTCGACCATCATCACGCCGTACAGCAGGGGCTGCAGCTTGCCGCGGTAGACCCGCATGGGGTAGCACGAATACAGATGGCGGGCGGCGTCGATGCGGTATTCCTGCTCGACGTCGTTGGCGGAATCACGCGGCGGCGCACACAAGGGCGCGGGCACCATGCTGAACTGCGCCAGTGCGGTCTGCGCGGCGAGCAGGCTGCCCACCAGCACCAGCGCGCGGCCCCAAGCAGCCGGTTTGCTCATTTTTTTGCTCGCTTTACGCATGATCTTGTCGATCCTGACCGGTTGCCACCAGGCCCTCCGCCGTGGCTCGCCGAGGTTACACCAGGGGTTCAGGCTGAGGCATCCCCATGGATGCGTATTGCACGCAACTAACGTGATGTCGTGCCGCTAACGCAACCAACCCTTGCGCCGGAAGTAGATGAAGGGCGCGGCCACCGACGCCAACATCAGGCCCAGGGCATACAGATAGCCGTAGTCCCACTGCAACTCGGGAATGATCTTGAAGTTCATGCCGTAGATGCTGGCGATGAGCGTGGGCGGCAGCAGGGCCACGCTGGCCACCGAGAAGATCTTGATGATCTTGTTCTGGTTGATGTTGATGAAGCCCACGGTGGCGTCCATCAGGAAGTTGATCTTGTCGAACAGGAAGGCGGTGTGCGAGTCCAGTGAGTCGATGTCGCGCAAGATCTGCCGCGCCTCTTCGAACTGCTCGGCATTCAGCATGCGGCTGCGCATCATGAAGCTCAGCGCGCGGCGGGTGTCCATCACGTTGCGACGGATGCGCCCGTTCAAGTCTTCCTCGCGGGCGATGGCCGTCAGCGCGGCGCCGGCCACCTGGTCGTTGACGTCCTGCGTCAGCACGCGGGCGCTGACTTTTTCCAGGCCGTCGTAGATACCCTCCAACGCATCGGCCGAATATTCGGCGTCGGCGTCGTAGAGCTTCAGCAGCACGTCCTTGGCGTCTTCGATCAGGGCCGGTATGCGCCGCGCGCGCAGGCGCAGCAAACGGAACACCGGCAGGTCTTCGCCGTGGATGGAGAACAACACGTTCTTCGACAAGATGAAAGCCACGCGCACATTGCGTGCCGGCTTGGCGTCGGGCCCCTTGCTGTTGTCCTCGGCGTCGATCAGGAAGTCGGACCGGATGTGCAGTTCGCCGTTGTCTTCCTCGTAGAAGCGGGCCGACTCTTCCAGGTCGTCATCGACCGCGTCGTTGGGGATGTTCAGGCCGAAGTGCTGCTGGATCCAGCCCTTCTCTTCCAGGGTCGGACTTTCCAGATCGACCCACACCGGCTGCAGGCTGGTCAGGGCGTCGGGGAATTCGATCTCTTCCTGGAACAGCCGGCCATTGACCAGCGTGAAGACGTTCAGCATCGGCAATCTTTCGGCAGCGCGGCGGCTGCCGAGTCGGCAGCGGGCGGTTGAGGCGCGGTGGGCGCGCGGGTGAGGCGGATGGTCGGGTTCCGCCTCAGCCCGACCAGCAAGACTGGGCCGGGGCGGACGGTCACCGAGGGTGACTCGGGTCCAAACGGTCTCTCCGAAAGAGCGATCGGGAATTATGCCTCGGGGCCCTGCCTGCACGGCCGATGGGGCGGGCGCCGTGCTGTCAGACTTGGCGAATGCCAAAACCCCGTACCCCGCGCCGCTGGCTGCGCGCTGGCCTGGCCGCCATGCTCTGCGCCGCCCTGCCCGCCGCGGCCTGGCTGCTGGCGCGCGGCGTGTTGCAGGACGAGCCCAGCGTGTCCGTCACGGCCGAGATTGCGCCCACCGACATCGCCCACATGCTGGCCCTTGTGCGCGCCCACGACCCGCGCCGCGTGCCGCCAGGCCAGCTGAGCGCCGTGGTGCTGAACGAGCGCGACCTGGACGTTCTGATCAACCACTTCGCCTACCGGCGCCTGGGCGTGCC
>JAYVBO010000143.1:0-20607 GCA_043750435.1 Betaproteobacteria bacterium
TACCCCGCGCTGCACCTGTTCACGCATTACCGCGCGCTCGGCTGGCGCGAGGGCATGCTGCCGCACAGTGAACGCATAGGCCGCAGCATCCTCACGCTGCCGCTGTTCTATGACATGGCCGACGCCGACCCTGAGCGCGTCTGCCGCGAACTGGCCACCGCCTGCAAGGCCCTGCTCAAGTGAACGCACTTTCCTTGTCAACCGTTGGGCAGCCCGCTGTCTCCATCGTCATCCCCGTCTACAACGAAGAAGACGTGTTGCCGACGCTGTTCGAGCGCCTCTACACGGTGATGGACGCCACCGGCGAGCCCTACGAGATCATCATCGTCAACGACGGCAGCCGCGACCGTTCGGCTGCCATGCTGGCCGACCAGTACCGGCTGCGGCCTGACGTCACGCGGGTGGTCTTGTTCAACGGCAACTTCGGCCAGCACATGGCCATCCTGGCCGGCTTCGAGCACGTGCGCGGCGCCATGGCCATCACGCTGGACGCCGATCTGCAGAACCCGCCCGAAGAAATCCCGCGCCTGATGGCCGAGATCCGCAAAGGCCACGACTACGTGGGCACCATCCGCCAGCAGCGCGAAGACAGCGCCTGGCGGCGCGTGGCCAGCAAGGCCATGAACCGGCTGCGCGAAAGCATCACGCGCATCCAGATGACCGACCAGGGCTGCATGCTGCGCGCCTACGACCGGCCGCTGGTGGACACGCTGAACGCCTGCCGCGAGGCCAACACCTTCATCCCCGCGCTGGCCTACACCTTTGCTGCGTCGCCGGTGGAAATCGAGGTGTCGCACGAAGAGCGTTTCGCCGGTGTATCGAAGTACAGCCTGTACAAGTTGATCCGCCTGAACTTCGACCTGGTGACCGGCTTTTCAACCGTGCCGCTGCAATGGTTCAGCCTGATCGGCACGCTGCTGTCACTGGGCGCGGGCGGGCTGTTCGTGCTGCTGCTGGTGCGGCGCTTTGTGTGGGGCGCAGAAGTCGAAGGCGTCTTCACGCTGTTCGCGCTGCAGTTCTTCTTCATCGGCATCATGCTGTTCGGCATTGGGCTGATGGGCGAATACGTCGGTCGCATCCAGCAAGAGGTGCGCAGCCGGCCGCGCTACCGCATCGCCAAGGTGCTGCAGGCGCAAGGGGCTGTTTCCGAGGTAGCTGAGAAGGTCGCGCTGCTGTGAGGGCGGTGGTCTTCGCCTATTCCAACGTCGGCGACCGCTGCCTGCGCGTGCTGAAGGCGCGCGGCGTGGACGTGGTGCTGGTGGCCACGCACACCGACCACCCGGGCGAGACGCTGTGGTTCCAGCGCGTGGCCGACACGGCCACTGAACTGGGCCTGCCGTGGATCTACGCCGACGATGCCAAGGCGCCCGAACTGGCGCAGGCCGTGGCCGATGCCCAGCCCGACGTGATCTTCGCCTTCTACTACCGCAGCATGCTGCCAGTGAGCCTGCTGGCGCTGGCGCCGCAGGGTGCCTACAACCTGCACGGCTCGCTGCTGCCGTACTTTCGCGGCCGCGCGCCCACCAACTGGGCGGTGCTGAAAGGCGCCACCGAGACCGGCGCCACGCTGCATGAAATGGTGGCCAAGCCCGACGCCGGATTCATCACCGACCAGCAAGCCGTGCCCATCCTGCCCGACGACACCGGCGAGCAGGTTTTCGACAAGGTCTGCGTGGCCGCCGAACAGGTGCTGTGGCGCAGCCTGCCCGCGCTGATGGCAGGCACGCCGCCGCGCCTGCCCAACGACCTGGCCGCTGGCAGCTACTACGGCGGCCGCAAACCGGAAGATGGCCGTATCGACTGGAGCCGGCCCGCCGCCGAGGTCTACAACCTGATCCGCGCCGTGGCCCCGCCCTACCCCGGTGCGTTCACGGAAGTCAACGGCCAACGTCTCATCATCGCCAAGGCCCGGCGGGCCCGGGCTGACGTTGAAAATGCACTGACCGATTGCGCGCCTGGCCTGCACCTGCTGAACGGCCAGCTTTACGCCCGCTGCGGCGATGGCGGCACGATCCACCTGCAAGACACGCTCCCCAAGTACCCCGCGAAAGACTGAACATGAAAAAAGTCCTCATCCTCGGCATCAACGGCTTCATTGGCCACCACCTGACCCAGCGCATCCTGGAGACCACCGACTGGGAGGTCTACGGCATGGACATGGCGTCCACCCGCCTGGGCGACATGGTGAACCACCCGCGCATGCACTTCTTCGAGGGCGACATCACCATCAACAAGGAATGGATCGAATACAACGTCAAGAAGTGCGACGTGATCCTGCCGCTGGTGGCCATTGCCACGCCGGCCACCTATGTGCGTGAGCCGCTGCGGGTCTTCGAGCTCGACTTCGAAGCCAATCTGCCCATCGTGCGCGCAGCGGCCAAGTACAAGAAGCACCTGGTCTTCCCGTCGACCAGCGAGGTCTACGGCATGTCGACCGACGCCGAGTTCGACCCGGAAACGTCCAATCTGGTCTACGGCCCGATCAACAAGCCGCGCTGGATCTACGCCTGCAGCAAGCAGCTGATGGACCGCGTGATCCACGCCTACGCGCAAGAGCAAGGCCTGAACTACACGCTGTTCCGCCCCTTCAACTGGGTCGGTTCAGGCCTGGATTCGATCTTCGAAAGCAAGGAAGGCAGCAGCCGCGTGGTGACCCAGTTCCTGGGCCAGATCGTGCGCGGCGAAGCCATCCAGCTGGTCGATGGCGGCGCGCAGAAGCGCGCTTTCGCCGACGTCAGCGACGGTGTCAGCGCGCTGATGAAGATCATCGCCAATGAAGGCGGCGTGGCCAGCGGGCGCATCTTCAACATCGGCAACCCGGCCAACATCTACTCGGTGCGTGAACTGGCCGAGATGATGCTGGCGATGGCTGCCGACTACCCGGAATACGCCGAGAACGCCAAGCTGACGAAGATCGTCGAAACGTCTTCCGGCCAGTTTTACGGCAAGGGCTACCAGGACGTGCAGAACCGCACCCCCAAGATCAGCGACACCATGGAAACGCTGGGTTGGGCGCCGCAGGTGGGCATGCAAGACGCGCTGCGCAAGATCTTCGAGAGCTACCGCCAGAAGGTGGTCGAGGCGCGCGCCCTGCTCGAAGCCGGCAACTGAAATCCTGCGCAAAAAAGTCGGTGCTGAAGAACTGAAGCGATGGCCCGCATTGCGTTGAAAGTGGACGTGGACACGCTGCGCGGCACGCGCGAAGGCGTGCCGCGTTTGCTGCAGTTGCTGGCCCGGCGCGGCCTGCACGCCACCTTCCTGTTCAGCCTGGGCCCCGACCACACCGGCTGGGCCTTGAAGCGGGTGTTCAGGCCGGGTTTTCTGAGCAAGGTCTCGCGCACCTCGGTCACCAAGCACTACGGCTGGCGCACGCTGATGTACGGCGTGCTGCTGCCGGCGCCCGACATCGGGCTGGCCGGTGCCGAGGTGATGAGCGCAACCCGGCGCGCCGGCCATGAATGCGGCATCCACACCTGGGACCACGTGGTCTGGCAAGACCACGTGCGGCAGCGCGACGCGGCCTGGACGCAGGCCGAGATGGGCAAGTCACACGACCGCTACATCGACCTCTTCGGTGAGGTCGCGCCCACCCACGGCGCAGCCGGCTGGCAGATGAACGCGGCGGCTTTTGAGCAGATCGACGCCTGGGGCATGGCCTACGCCAGCGACGGCCGGGGCGACGCGCCCTACCGCCTGCACGTCAACGGCCGCACACTGAAACACGTGCAGATGCCGACCACGCTGCCGACGCTGGACGAGTTGATCGGCCAGCGCGGCATCGCCGAAGACAACGTGGCGCGCACGCTGCTGGCGCAAACCGCGCTGGCACCCGACCGTGACCAGGTCTACACGCTGCATGCCGAACTGGAAGGCGGCCTGCTGGCGCCGGCCTTTGAAGCGCTGCTCGACGGCTGGGCTGCGCAAGGCCACGAACTGGTGACGATGGCCGGCCTGTACCGCCACATCAACCGGGACACGCTGCCCGTGCGGCCGCTGACCTGGGGCAGCGTGGACGGGCGCAGCGGCGAGCTGATCGTCGAGGGCGCGGCCCGCCGGCCTAGAACTTGAAGGCCAGCCTCAGCCCGCCCCAGTGGCGGCCGTTCACCTTGATCGGCGCGGCCGCTTCCTTCATCACCACGAAGACGCCGCCACCCATGTCGCGGCGGTAGGTCTGCAGCAGGAAGGGGCGCTGGTTGCGCGCCGATGCCAGGCCGGTGCGGTCATTGAAGATGCGCCGGTTGCGGCAGTGGGCGGCATTCCACACCGGGTCGCCGGCGCGCTGCGGGTGGTTGTAGCTTTGGTTGTGACAGGCGATGTAGCCATTGCGGTCGGCCGCGATGCAGAACACCACCTTGCCGGTCAGCTTCAGCTGCACTTCCAGCACGGCCGGAAAGAGCCGGTCGGCCAGCGCGTCGAAGCGGCTGCGGTGCTGCGCCGGCTGGCTGCCGGCAATGGCCACATAGCGTTCGTCGAACAGGGCATCGACCGTGATGTCGCCCCGCTGCAGGGCGGCTTCCAACTGCCTGGCGATGTCACCGGCAGCACGCTGCGCGGCTTGGATGTAGAGCGTGTCTTCGGTTTCGAAACCCGAGTTGGCAACGCTTTCGATGAGCTGTTCCGACAGGTCCAAAAAGGTATCGGTGCGCTTCAGCGCGCTGCCCAGCGCCGTGGCCGTGCTGCGCGCTTCGCCTTCCAGGCCGTTGATGCGCGTGTCCAGTTCGCCGCACACCTGGCGGCTGTGGCCGCTGGCGGTGGCGATGCGGTTCACGCCGTCCACCACGCCGTCCAGGGCATGGTGCACGGTGCCGGCCGAGCCACCCGATTCAGTGCGGCTGATGTCGTGGGCCAGACCGGCTATGCGTGCGTCCAACTGGGCCACCGTGCCGACGATGACCTTGGCTGCGCGTTCGACCTCGCCGGCCAGGTCCTTGACGGCGTCGGCCACCACGCTGAACCCCCGCCCGGCCTCGCCCGCGCGCTTGGCCTCCACGCTGGCGTTGAAAGCCACCAGGCGAGTTTGCAGGGCGATGCGTGTGATCTCGTTGGCGGCGTCGGAAACGCCCTTCAAAGTGCTGACCAGGCCGGTGACCTCGGCACCCACGGTCTCGACCGCAGCGCCGACATCGGCGACGGCCCGCAGGCCCTGGCTCACCTCCTGGACGATGCTGGCCTGGGCCTGCACCACGGTCTGCAGTTGCTTCGCCAGATCGCGCATGGCCTGGGCCTGGGCCGTGGCCGCCAAGTGTGCGTCTGCGATGGTGCCACGCACCTCGGCCGATTCACGGCCCAACAGCGACGAACGCCGCGCCAGGTCGTCGATGTCGATGGCGGCGTGCGCTGAAGTCGCGGTTGCGGCGGCCAGCGCCGATGCGGGCGCGGCCGCAGCCTGCCCTCTTTGAAGGAATGCCAGCATGGGATGGTCCTGAGCTTGTGGGCGGTGGCGTGGCGCTCAGTTCACCACTGGCGCAGCCGGGTGCGCAGGCGCGCAATGCTCTGGCTGTGCAACTGGCAAACACGGCTTTCGGTCACGCCCAGGACGGCGGCGATTTCCTTCAGATTCATGTCGTGCTCGTAGTACATGCTCATCACGTACTGCTCGCGCTCAGGCAAGTTCTTGATGGCCTCGACCAAGGCCTCGCGCATGCGCAGGTCTTGCAGTCGGGCCATCGGGTTGGCGTCGGCGTCGGTGACATGACGGTCCAGGTAGTCGTCGTCGCCCTCGTCGCCGCTCATGTCTTCCAGGTAGATCAGCTGGGTGCCGCGCACCTTGCCCAGCAGTTCCTGGTAGTCGGTCAGGCTCAAGCCCATCTCGCGGGCGATTTCGCCTTCGCTGGGCGCGCGGCCGTGGCGTTGTTCCAGCTTGTGCACGGCGGCTTCGATGCTGCGCTGGTGGCGGCGGTCGCCCCGGCTCATCCAGTCGGTGCCGCGCAATTCATCCAGCATCGCACCGCGTATGCGCTGGGTGGCGAAGGTTTCGAACTGCACCCCCTGCGCCGCGTCAAAGCGGCTCAGCGCGTCGCTGAGGCCGATCATCCCCACCTGGATGAGGTCGTCGAGCTCCACGTTGGCAGGCAGCTTGGCGATCATCTGGTGCGCGAGGCGGCGCACCAGCGGGCTGTACTGCTTGAGCAGTGCGCCGGCATCGAGTTGTCCCTTGGCGGTGTACATGGTCAGGCCTCTATCGGAATGCAGGGCGGGAAGTCGGGGTCGCGTTGGCGCGGTGCGCCAGCGGATCGAAAGCAGGCCGGGCGGGTTCGTCCAGCGCCAGTTGGGCGGCCAGCAGGCGGCTCAATTCGGCACTGGCCCGCGCGTCCGGCGCGCCATCGGGGTCCAGCAGCGCGCTGCCGCGCAAGGCAGCGCCCAGAAAGGTGTCCAGGCAACTGCCCAGGCTTTCAGCGATGCCAGCGGCGCGCGGCGACTGCTGCGCAGCCACCAGCAGCATGTCGAAGGTCATCAACTCGCAACGGCGCACCAGCAGCTTGGCATTGGCATAGGCGTGCTTGATGCTTTCCGGATGGTCGGCGGCCAGCAGCACCGGGCGCACGGCGCGGTGTTTCAAGAGGCGGGCCAGGTCCACGCCGTCGGCGTGCAGCAGCACCACATCGGCCTGCGGCACCGCAGCCTGCACCGCGTCGATGAAAGCGCCGGACGAGCCGCGTGTGTCCACGTAAGCCATCGGCAGACCGCTGGCGGCCAGGTAAGACACCCGCGGCGCCAGGTGCAGCACGCAGGCAGACAGGTCCACGCAGGCCAGTTCATGCGGCAGCGGCGATGTGCTGGCGGCGTCCACCACCAGCACGTGGCGGCCCTGCGCGGCCAGCAACACGGCCAGGCGGTCCAGCACGCGAGCGCTGCTGGCGCCGTGCGGGTTGGCGGCCAGTGGCACCACGGTGCGGCGGCGGCCGGCGAAGAGCTTGCGCAGGCCGTCGGCCTGGTCTGCCGAACGGGCTGAAGACGGTGCGCGCGGCGCGCGGTTGTAGGTGGCGGCCATCGTGCGTTCAGACATGCAGAGCGGCTGAGTCGGCGGCGTTGCTCACCATCGGCGGCAGGCCAGAGAAGATCAGGTTCACATCGCGCTCGTCGAGCTGCCAGGCGGCGCCGCCGCCGCCCTTCAGTGCACGCTGCACCAGCGACTGCGCCGACAGGCGGTGCCAGTCTTCCGGCACGCGCTGGCCGTTGGCCACGGCCAGCACCTTCAGCTTGTGGCGAATCATTGCGTCCAGCGCCGGCCCCAGCTTCACGGCCTCGTCCAGCTTGGACAGCACCAGGCCTTTGCAGCTGGCGGCCTTGTAGGCGGCCAATTGGTCTTCGATGGTCTCGCCCTGCGCGCTGGCATTCACCACCAGCACGCGGTTGATGGCGTGGTGGGTCAGCATGTCCAGCAGCTCGCGGGTGCGGCTGTCGCGCTGCGCCATGCCGGCGGTGTCGATCAGCACCATGCGCTTGCCCGACAGCAGGTCCAGCAGGTCTTCGAGTGAATCGCGGTCGTGCGCGGTGTGCACCGGCACGCCCAGGATGCGGCCATAGGCGCGCAGCTGTTCGTGGGCGCCAACGCGGTAGGCGTCCAGCGTGATCAAGCCCAGATGGGGTGCACCGTGGCGGGTGGCGAAGGCCGCCGCCAGCTTGGCCGTGCTGGTGGTCTTGCCCACTCCGGTGGCGCCGATCAGCGCGTGAATGCCGCCCTGGTCTTCCAGGGGCGCTTCGTCTTCGCCAGTGGTCACGTTGCGTTCCAGCACATTGGCGGCCCAGGCGATTTCGTCGCCTTCGGCTGGCACGCTTTCGACCAGCTTGCGGATCAGCATCGGCGAGAAGCCGGCGTCCAGCAGGGTCTTGGCCAACTGGGCCTGGCGCGGCTGGCGCTGCAGCTTTTCCATGAAGGCCAGCGCACCGAAGCGCTGTTCGATGAGGCCGCGCATCGAACGCAGCTCCGTCATCACCTCGATCTGTTCGCCACCGGCGTTGGGCGGTGTGAGCACCGGGCCGGTGTGGGCCGCCTGGCGTGCTGCGCGGGCCGGCGCGGCAATGCAAGGGGTCGCCATTGGCGGCATGACTTCGTCTTGCAGAACCGGCACCTCACGGCGCGCCGCCAGACTGGCGCGGGCGGCGGCTATCGGCGCCACTTCGGGCGGCAGCGGGGCCGGCTTGGGAGGCGCGGCGGGCGTGCGCGGGGCTTCGGCGCTCATCTCGGCGCTGCGGCGCTTGAGCATGCGGTCGCGTACATAGTCCTGGAAAGACAGCGTGCTCATCTCCATCTGCGCCACGTCTTTCTGCACGTCTTTCTGCACGTCCAGTTGCACATCTTTCTGCACGGCGGCATCCATGCTGGGCTCGGTGCGTTCACGACGTTCGTGGCGCTCGATGCGCTCGGCACGTTCAGCCGCGTGGCCTTTCAAGCGGTCCATCATGCGGGCCGTGATGGGCGCCGCCCGTTCGCGCAGGGTGGGTGCGCGCGGCGTGGGCAGGGCTTCGAAGTGGGGTGGCAACATGGCCGGCGCGGGGGGCGCGGACAGCGAAGGCGGCGCGGCCCGCGGGCGCATGGTCACGGATTCGGCTGCCTGGCCGATGCGTTCCAGCTGCTCGACGCTGTCCGAAGCCATGGCCAGCACTTCGACACCCTCTTCGCAGGGCCGGGTGGACATCACGATGGCGTCTTCACCGAAGGCGGCCTTCACCATGGCAAGGGCCTCGCGTGAACTGCGGGCCGTAAAGCGCTTCAGGTTCATGCCGTGCCTCCAATGATCGAACCGATACGGATCGAGTGGGTTTCAGGGATCTCGCTATGGCCCAGCACTTTCATGCGGGGCGCGGCGCGTTTGAGCAGGCGCGCCATGGGCGCACGTATCAGGTCAGGAACCAGCAGGCAGGCCGGGTGGCCCAGGTCTTCCTGCTTCTTGGCGTTTTCAGCCGCGCTGCGGGTCAGCGTGTCGGCCACCGTCGGGTCCAGCGTCGCGCCGTGGGGCGAGTTCAGGGCCTGGGTCACCAGGCGTTCCAGTTCAGGGTCCAGCGCAATCACGTCCAGCTCTTTCACGGGGCCGTAGATCTGCTGCACGATGGCCGGGGCCAGGTGCACGCGGATGCGGCGGGCCAGCTCGGCAGGGTCAGTGACGGTGCTGGCGTGTTCGGCCAGGCATTCGACGATGGAACGCATGTCGCGGATGTGCACGCCTTCTTCCAACAGCAGTTGCAGTACACGTTGCAGGGCAGCGATTCCAACCATCTTGGGCACGACGTCTTCGATCAATTTGGGGGCCAGTTTGGTGACGTGCTCGACAAGCTGCTGGGTCTCGACCCGGCCCAACAAGCGCGCGGCATTCACCTGCATCAAGTGTGAGAGGTGGGTGGCCACCACGGTCGCGCAATCAACAACCGTAAACCCGGCCATTTGAGCCATCTCGCGGTAGCGTTCTTCGATCCACACCGCCGGCAGGCCGAAGGCCGGGTCGTTGGTCTTGATGCCCGGCAACTGCTGGGTGGCGCCGCCCGGGTTGATGGCCAGGAACTGGCCCGGGTTGCCCTCGCCCTCGCCCACCACAGCGCCGCGCAACATCACCCGGTAAGCGCCGGGCTTCAGTTCGACCAGGTTGTCGCGGATGTGCACCGGTGGCGGCAGGAAACCCACGTCCTGCGCGAACTTCTTGCGCACGCCTTTGATGCGTGACAGCAGGTCGCCACCGGCCGGCGTGCGCGCCTTGTCCACCAGCGCGATCAGGCGGTAGCCCACTTCCAGGCCCAGGGTGTCCACCGGGGTCAGGTCGTCCCAGCTGGCCTCGGCGTTGGCCGCCTGCACGTCGGTGCTCAGAGTGCGTTCGGGCTGGGCCGCGGCGGCCTTGCGCTTTTGCATCAACTGCCAGGCCAGGGCCCCCAGACCGCCCGCCACCAGCAGGAACACCAGGTGCGGCATGCCCGGCACCAGGCCCAGCAAGGCCACCACGCCGGCGGCCACGCCCAGGGCCTGCGGCGAGTCAAACACCTGGCCGCGGATCTGCGTGCCGATGTCCTGTTCCTTGCCCACCCGCGACACCACCATGGCGCTGGCCACGCTGATCAGCAACGCCGGTATCTGCGCCACCAGCGCGTCGCCCACGGCCAGCGTCACATAGCTGGCCGCGGCCTCGCCGGCGCCCATGTCGTGCATGGACATGCCGATGACGAAGCCGCCCACGATGGTGATGAAGAGGATCAGCAAGCCGGCCATGGCGTCGCCGCGCACGAACTTGCTGGCGCCGTCCATGCTGCCGAAGAAGTCGGCTTCTTCGGCCACTTCCAGGCGGCGCTGGCGGGCCACTTTTTCGTCGATCAAGCCGGCATTCAAGTCGGCGTCGATGGCCATCTGCTTGCCGGGCATGGCGTCCAGGGCGAAGCGCGCACCGACCTCGGCAATGCGTTCCGCACCCTTGGTCACCACCACGAAGTTGATGACCACGATGATGGCGAAGACGATCAGGCCGACCGCGAAATTGCCGCCGATCAGGAAGTGGCCGAAGGCCTCGATGACCTGCCCCGCCGCGCCCGGCCCGGTGTGGCCCTGCACCAGCACCACGCGGGTCGAGGCCACGTTCAGGCTCAGCCGCAACAGCGTGGTCACCAGCAGCACGGTGGGCAGCGCCGCGAAGTCCAGCGGCTTGACCATCTGGGCACTGACCATCATCACCGTCAGGGCCAAGGCGATGTTGAAGGTGAACAGCAGGTCGAGCACAAAGCCCGGCAGCGGCAGCACCATCATGGCCAGCATCATCACCACGAAGGCCGGCAGCACCAGCGCCTTGAGGGCGCCGGCATGCGGACCGAACCAGGCGTTCAAACGCGTGACGATGGGATTCATGCTTGCGCCCCGGCCGGCTTGATCTGGTTGTTCGGGTCCAGATCGGCCGGCACCTCGGGCGACGGTGCCGCATCCTTCATGGTGCGGCCCGTGGCCATGGCGTCGCGCAGCTGGTAGACCCAGGCCAGCACCTGGGCCACGGCGCCAAACAGGCGCGCCGGTATCTCTTGATCGAGCTCGGCGTGGGCGTAGAGGGCACGGGCCAGGGCGGGCGCCTGCAGCACCGGCACCTTGGATTCACGCGCCAGGTCGCGTATCTTCATCGCCACCAGGTCGGCACCCTTGGCCACCACCCGGGGTGCGCCCATCTTGCCGTCGTCGTACTTCAGCGCCACGGCGTAGTGGGTGGGGTTCATCACCACCAGGTCGGCCATCGGCACCTGGGCCATCATGCGTTTGTTGGCCATCTCACGCATGCGCCGGCGCATGGCGCCCTTCATCTCGGCGTTGCCTTCTTGCTCCTTGTGTTCCTTCTTCACTTCTTCAAGGGTCATGCGCAGGCGGCGCATCAGCAGTTCGCGCTGCAAGGGCACGTCGACCAGCGCGAAGACAGCCAGCACCCCGCACAGCAGCAGCAGCCCGTCTTGCAGAATGGCACCGCCGGCCGCCAGCGCCGCGGGCAGCGGCATGGCCAGCAGCTCGGCATGGCGGTTCCAGCGCAGCATCAGGTAGAGCGCGCCCACGCCACCCAGCACCACGGCCAGCAGGCAAGACTTCAGCGTGGTGACCAGCTGCTGGCCCGAGAACACCCGGCCCAGCCCGCTCAGCGGGTCGATCTTGGTGAAGTCGGGGATCAGCGGCTTGAGGGTGAAGTTCCAGCCACCCGACAGCAGGCTGGAAGCCAGCGCCACCACCACCATGGTGGCGAACAAAGGCGCCAGCACCGCGAACATCTGCAGCGCCATCAACACCAGGCGCTCTTGCATGGCTTCGGGGTGGTTGATCTGCGCGGCGTCGAAGCGCAGGCCGGTGGCCAGCAGGCGCGTCATCCAGTCCGACAGCTCGGGCGCCAGCGCCAGCAACAGGGCCACGCCGCCGGTGACGGCCGTGAAGTGGCCCAGATCGCGCGAACGCGCCACCTGGCCATCGGCGCGGGCCTTCTCGATCTTGCGGTGCGAAGCGGGTAGCTTGCGGTCTTGGGCGCTGTCTGCCATTCAAAGGGCCATGCAAAAAGGGCTCCGATATGGAGCCTTTGCATGGTGCCGCGCAGCGCGCGCAGCTTGAGCCGGATAAGCGGGCGAAAGCCCGCCGTGCTCTGCCCGTCTAGAACCCCAAGCTGGCCAGCAAGTCGTCGACTTCGCCCTGGTCGGCCACCACATCGGTGCGCCCTGCCAAGTTGACCACGGGGCCGGCCAGCACGCTGTGGTCAGCCGGTACCAGCGGCTCCTGCGGCCCCGCCGTCACCAGCAGCTTGAGCAGGCAGTCTTCCAGGTCGCTGGCCAGGGTCACCACCTTGGCCACCACCTGGCCGGTCAGGTCGTGAAAGTCCTGCGCCATCATGATGTCGGTCAGGTGGTTGTCGATGCGCGCGGAGCGCGCTTCGACGTCCAGGACGAAGGTCATCACCGCACCGCTGGCCACGGCTTCCTCCGGGTCGGCGACGATGGCCAGGGCGATGCCGCGCGTGGACTGGGCGATGGCCGTATGGTCGGACTTGGCCGCGTCCACCGAATTCAGCACCTTGTTGGCGGCCTCGGCCGTCTTCTGCGCGATATAGGTCAGGCGGCTGCGTGCGTCAGGCAGCCCCAGACTGGCCAGTTGCAATTTGGGCATGACGCCGAGTTGCTGCAGGGTGTCGTGCAGTTGCCGGGTAATGGCCCCGATCTGCTGAAACACCTCGGGCGAAACCGCCATCGACTCGGCCGCCTGGAATGACGCGATGTCTTCCATCTTCATGTTGTGAACTCCGGGTGGCGCTGCGGGTTCAGGCGGTGGCGGCAAGTTTTTGCAGAATCTTCGTCAGCTTGTCCTCCAACGTGGCTTTGTTGAAAGGCTTCACGATGTAGCCCGCCGCCCCGCTTTGTGCGGCCAGCACGATGTCTTCCTTGCGCGCCTCGGCTGTCACCATCAGCACCGGCAGGTGCTTGAGTTGCTCATCGGCCTTTATTGCCTTCAGCAGGTCGAAGCCATTCATGTTGGGCATGTTGATGTCCGACACCACGAAGTCGTAGCGCTGGTTCTTCAGCATCTGCAAGGCGACAGCGCCGTCTTCGGCCTCGTCGGCGTTGTTGCAGCCCATCTCCTTGAGCAGACCGCGCACGATGCGGCGCATGGTGGAGAAGTCATCGACGATGAGGAACTTCATCTCGGCAGGGGTAGTCATGGCAGCGGGACCTCATAAACGTTGGGCTAGCGAACTTATCGACGGCCAGGGGCCGGGCTTGAGCGTGGCGGCACCTCGGTGGGCCGTGATGTGGAAGACGGCACAGGCAGACCGGGCAGACCGGGCGCTGAATTCGATTCAGGATCGGGTTCGGGCGCGGTGCGGAAGAGGCGGTCTTCGGCGGCGCGGGTCATCACCACGATGCTGATGCGGCGGTTGGCCGGGGCTGCCGGATCTTTGCGGTCAAAGGGGTTGCTGGACGCCAGGCCCTGCACGCGCAGCACGTGGTCTTCCTGCAGACCGCCCGCCAGCAGCTCGCGGCGCGAGGCATTGGCGCGGTCGGAACTGAGTTCCCAGTTGCTGTAGCCGCGCTCGGTGCTGCCCGCATTTGAAGTGAAGGGCAGGGCGTCCGTGTGGCCTTCCAGCGTCAGGCGGTTGGGCACCTCGGACAGCACGCCGCCCACGGTGCGCAAGAGTTCGCGCATGCCGGGTTGCACGGCCGCGCTGCCGCTGGCAAACATCGGCTGGCCTTCGGCGTCGACGATCTGGATGCGCAGCCCGTCGGCGGTAATTTCCAGCAAGATCTGCGAACCCATGGCCTGCAACTTGCCGTTCGCCGCGATCTTCTCTTCGAGGGCGTTTTTCAGGTCGCTCAGCCGCGCCACTTCGGCGCGCGTCTGCTCGGCCTTGAGCTGGTGCAGGTTGATGGTGGACTTGGGCGCCTGCACGTCGCCGCGCTTGACCTGGCCGGCAGCGCGCGTGAGGTCTTCGCCACCGCCCTTGACCACGCTGGACGCGTCGCCCGCGCCGGTGCCGCCATTCAGCAGCGCCAGTTTCATCGGCGACTGGAAGTAGTCGGCAATGCCCTTCTTGTCGCCGTCGGTGGTGCTACCCAGCAGCCACATCAACAGGAAGAAGGCCATCATGGCCGTCACGAAGTCGGCATAGGCGATCTTCCAAGCGCCACCGTGAACGGCGTGTCCGCCCTTCTTGATGCGCTTGATGATGATCGGTTGGAGCTTTTTTGCGTCCCCTGCCATGGCGCGCTCCGGCTACTTCTTCTTCACGTGGGTTTCGAGCTCGCCAAACGTCGGGCGATCTGCGGAATACAGCACCTTGCGGCCGAACTCGATGGCCACTTGCGGCGCGTAGCCCTGCATCGAAGCCAGCAGCGTGGTCTTGATGCACTGCAGTTCCTTGCCTGCGTCCTCGACCTTCTGCTCCAGCAGGCCGGCCAACGGCTCGGCAAACGCATAGGCCAACAAGATGCCCAAGAAGGTACCCACCAGGGCCGAACCGATCATGCCGCCCAGCACCGCCGGCGGCTGGCCGACGCTGCCCATGGTCTTCACCACGCCCAGCACGGCCGCCACGATGCCGAAGGCCGGCAGGCCGCCGGCCACCCGCTGCAGCGCGGCCACGGCGGCGTGGGCTTCGTGGTGGTGGGTGTCGATCTCGCTGTCCATCAGCGACTCGATCTCGTGGGCGTTCAAATTGCCCGAGACCATCATGCGCAAGTAGTCGGTGATGAATTCGGTGACGTGGTGGTCGCTGCCCACCGTCGGGTACTTCTGGAAGATGGCCGAGTTGTGCGGGTCTTCAACGTCTTTCTCGATCGACATCAAGCCCTCTTTGCGGGCCTTTTGCAGGATGTCGAACATCAGCGACAGCAGCTCCATGTAGCGAGCCTTGTTGAACTTGCTGCCCTTGAAGCACTGGCCCAGGCCACTGACCACGGCCTTCACCACCTTCATCTGGTTGTTGGCCAGAAAGGCGCCGATGGTGGCGCCGAAGATGGTCGTCATTTCCCACGGCAGGGCGTGCAAGATGACGCCGATGTTGCCGCCTTCGATGATGTAGACACCAAAGATGCAACCCAGTGCCAAGAGCCAACCAATGATGACAAACATGTGGGGTGATCCGCTGTGAACCCGGCGGCGTCCAACGCCGCTCGGGGTATGTGTGGCTTATCGGCCGTCAGGCCTGCTGATTGAGTCCGTTGGCGCTCGGGCCGGCCGGTCGGTAGATCCACAAAGGCCGCCGTCCCGGCCCATCCAGGCAGGCCCAGGGCGCTTGCCCGGGCACCGCAAATTCCAGGCTGACCAGCCAGGCGGTTGGCGCCAGTTCACGGCGCGCCTTGTCGAAGACCCGGGCCATGCTTTCCGGGCGCTGGAAGACGTAGACCAGGTCGTGCCCGGCCCAGGAAGCGGCCCACATGTCGCCGCGGCGTATGTGCACCTGCGCGCGGCGGCAGCGCCAGGCGGCGGCCCAGCTCAGCGGAGCGCTCCATTCCAGGCCGTGCAGGCTGGCTTGCGGCCACAGCCGGCGCAGCGCCTGCAGGCCATGACCCAGGCCGCAGCCGGCGTCCAGCACGCGCTGCGGGCTGCCCACCACGGCGTCCAGCCCGGCCAGGGCGGCAGGCGGTGTGGGGAAGAAAGGGGCATCGCGCCAGGCGCGCACCGGGTAGGCCGCCAGCACCGGCAACAGCAGCAGCAGCCAGACCCAGGCCGGCAGCGCGGCGGCCGCCCCCAGCACCCAGGCCGACAGCGGAAAACCGCCGGCCGCCAGCACACGCCGCCAGCCCGTTGCACAGGGCCAGGCCAAGGCTGCACCGGCCGCCAGGGCCAGGGCGAAGGCCAGCGCAGCGGGCAGCGCCAGCGCGGCGCCAGCCAGCCACACAGCCCAGGCCACCGACCAGGCCAGCACAGCCGGCAGCGGCCAGCGCAGGCGGGCCAGCAGGCTGCTGAAGCGGCGTGCGGGGGCGGCCGGCATGGCGGACAGGTTCACCGCAGCGCCAGCAGTTTGTCGTGCTGCGGGCGCACCTTGACCGCCGCTGCGGCCACCACGCCTTTGACGGCGTAGCGGCGGTCGGCCGTGTCACGCACGGCTGGCACACCCAGCGGCAGGCCGTTGGGCCCCACCAGCATGGCCACGCGCGGCTGGTTGGCCATTGGCCCGCGCGCCAGCACGATGGCCAGTTCGCCCCCCACCAGTTCAACAAAGCAGCCCGGCGGGTACAGGCCCAGGGCTTTCAGCAGGGCCCCGGCCAGTTCGTCGGGCCGGCCACCGGCCGCCAGACAGGCTTCGCGCACCGCCTGCACCGGAGACATGGGCTCGCGTGAGGCGCGGCGGCTGAATTTGGCGGTCAGCACGTCCACCCGGCGCAGCACCTCGGCCAGTTGGTGTTCGGGCGGGCGTTCGGCCAGCGGCACGTCATGCGGCAAGGTTTGGTGATGCAGGGCGATGACCTGCAGGCTGAGGGCGTCGTCCAGGCCAGCGGCAGCCAGCTGGTCCACGCTGGCTTGCGGGTGGCCGGCGATTTCTTCGCGCATGCCCAGCGTGGGCGGCAGCTGGGTGCCGGCCAGCTGGTCCTGCAACTTCAGCATGCTGACGTTCATCGTGAGTGCCGCGTGGCCCAGGCTGTCGGTCCAGTCCGGCGACCAGCCCAGCACGGCAGCCACCTGTTCGCACACGCCCATCACCAGCAAGGCATGGCGGCAGCTGTAGCGCTGGGTGGTGTGGATGGACTCGTAGGCCAGGCAGTAGATCGACGCATCGGGCCGGCGTTGGAAGAGCTGGCGCGCCCGGCTGTGCACGCCCAGCAGGCGTGCTCGCCATTCCGATCCCGGCTGCACGTCGCGCAGCGCGCCTTCCAACTGCGAGATCAATTCGTGCCACTGCTCGGGAAAGGTCAGCGTCGGCGCGGCGGCGCTTTCGCGCGGGCCTGCGGCCTCGGGCCGCGCGGCAGCCACGGCCTTCAGCGTGCCGCCTTGGCGCAGCGCCGCGTCCACGGCGGCACCCAGGCGGCGGGTCCAATCGGCGGCCTCGTGTTCATCGGCGTACAGCGGCTGATCGCGCAGTTCGGCCAGGCGCATTTCGCCCCGAACGGTGTGCCCGGCGGCCAGCAGCAGGCGTCCGCCAGCGTCACGCAGACCGAAAGGCAGCGGATCGTCCAGGCACAGGTATTGGGCGGAAAAGGGAATGAGCTTCAAGGTTCGACTGCCATGCCAGCTTCACGGGAACCGGCTTCATCCTGGTTATCGGTCCGCCAGCGGGCAGCCTGAGCCGGGATGACGGCCAAAATGACGGGTATGTACCGTCCATTTCTCGATGCCACACGCACCGCGCTCACGGCGCTCACGGCGGCCCTGCTGGGCTGCGCGCTGCCGCTGATGGTGGCCGCCGCGCCGGCCAGCCAGCCCGTGCCGGACACCCTGGCGCAACGCCTGAAGCCTTGCGCCAGTTGCCACGGCGCCGAAGGCCGCGCCAGCCCCAGCGGCTACCAGCCGCGCATCGCCGGCAAGCCGGCCGGCTACCTCTACAACCAGCTCATCAACTTCCGCGCGGGCCGGCGCAGCAATGCCGCCATGACGCTGCTGACCGACAACCTGTCCGAGGCCTATCTGCGCGAAATCGCCAGCTACTACGGTGGGCTGGACCTGCCCTACCCCGCCCCACTCAAGGCCGACGCATCCGCCGCGGTTCTGGAACGCGGTCGGCAGTTGGTGCACCAGGGCGACGCTGCGCGCGGCGTGCCGGCCTGCGTGGGCTGCCACGGCGCCGCCATGACCGGCGTGCAGCCCGCCCTGCCCGGCCTGCTGGGCCTGCCGCGCGACTACCTGATCGGCCAGATCGGCGCCTGGCAGACCGGTTTGCGACGGGCGCCGGCACCCGACTGCATGCGCCAGATTGCTCTGCGCCTGGGCGGTGAAGACACGGTGGCGCTGGCCGCCTGGCTGTCGGCCCAAGTCGTGCCTACCGACAGCCACCCGGCGCCCCGCATCGCCACGCCCCTGCCGCTGGACTGCGGCAGCGGTCTGCGTTGAACCCATGGCGACGAACAACGTGCCTTCGAAGCCACGCCGGGCCTGGCGTGCCGCCGCCGCGCTGCTGGCCCTCACGGCAGTGGCCGCAGCCACCGTGGCTTGGCTGGCCGGCCTGGGCCCGCACACCCAGGACGGCAGCGACACCGCCGCCGCACAGCCCCCAGGCGCGGCAACGGGCGAGACCGCGGGTACGACGGCCGACAAGACGGCCAGCGACGCCGCCGCGCGTGGCGCCTACCTGGCGCTGGCTGGCAACTGCGCGGCCTGCCACACGGCGCGCGGCGGGGCACCCTGGGCCGGCGGCCTGGCCATCGCCACGCCCTTCGGCACCGTCTACAGCAGCAACCTCACACCCGACGCGCAAACCGGCCTGGGCCGCTGGACGGCCGACGACTTCTGGCGCGCCCTGCACCACGGCCGCTCACGCGACGGCCGCTTCCTGCTGCCAGCCTTCCCCTACCCGCAATACACCCGGGTCACGCGCAGCGACGCCGACGCGCTGTGGGCCCATCTGCGCAGCCTACCCGCCGTGGGCCAGGCCAACCTGCCACACGAACTGCGCTTCCCCTATGACAGCCAGGCCGCGATGGCGGTGTGGCGGGCGCTGTTCTTCCGCCCGCAGGTGCAGCAGGCCGACCCCGCGCACAGCGCCGCGTGGAACCGTGGCGCCTACCTGGTGGAAGGCCTGGGCCACTGCGCTACCTGCCACGCCAGCCGCAACCTGCTGGGCGCCACGCAAGACGCAGCGGCTCTGGGCGGCGGACCGATACCGATGCAAGGCTGGTACGCGCCTTCGCTGGCCTCACCGGCTGAGGCCGGCGTGGCCGACTGGGACACCGCCGCCGTGGTGGCGCTGCTGCAGACCGGCCGCACACCGCAAGGCGCGGTGCTGGGGCCGATGGCCGAGGTGGTGACCCGCAGCACCCAACATCTGCACCCGGACGATTTGCGCGCCATGGCCGACTACCTGAAGAGCCTGCCGCAGCAAACCCGCAAGCCCGCAGCCGCCGAAGCGCCACCGGCGGCCGTGATGGCCCGCGGCCTGGCCGTCTACAAAGACCGCTGCGCCGACTGCCACGGCGCGCAAGGCGAAGGCGCCAGCCCGGCCTACCCGGCACTGGCCGACAACCGGGCGGTGACCCTGACGGTGCCGACCAACCTGATCCGCGTTGTGCTGGGCGGCGGCTTCGCGCCCGACACCGCCGGCCAACCGCGGCCCTACGGCATGCCGCCTTTCGGCCACGAACTGAACGACGAGGACGTGGCCGCCGTGCTCACGCACATCCGCCACAGTTGGGGCAACCAAGCTGGCGCCGTGGCGCCCCAAGCGGTGCAAGGCCTGCGCTGAGCGACCGAGGCCTGCCGGACGACGAATCGATCAGACAAAAAAAGGCGGGCCCCAGGGGGCCCGCTGTAAAGCACAGGGTACTGTGCCAGGAGGAGACAGAACAACAAATCGTTGCGTCTGAGAAAGATATCGGTCCATCAGCGCAGAAATCCAGGGCTGCTGCCGTGATCAATGTCCCATTTCGGCGCTCATCGCCAGCGACTTGGCCGCTTGCGCACCCAGCGATCCCGCCAGCTTGCCCTTGCCAGCGCGGGCCGGCGGGTTGCACAGGCCGCAAACGTAGTGGCGGGCAATTTCATGCGGGTGGGTGACGAAGTGGCCGCCGCACTTGCTGCAGGCGGTCATGGTCAGCATGCCGTTGTCGACGAACTTCACCAGGCGCCAGGCGCGCGTCACGCTGAGCAACGGCTCCAGGCCCTGCGATGCCATCTGCTCGGTGTAGAGCTGGTAGGCCTTGATGACGGTGTCGATCTCGTCCAGCGCCGCGGCCTTGTTCAGGTATTCATGAACGTTCAGAAACAGACTGGCGTGGATGTTGGGCTGCCAGGTCATGAACCAGTCGGTGGAAAACGGCAACTGGCCCTTGCTGGGGCTCTTGCCCGCCACTTCCTTGTACAGGCGCAGCAAGCGCTCGTAGCTCAGGTCGGTTTCGCTTTCCAACACTTGCAAGCGGGCGCCCAGCCCGATCAAGGTGATCGCGCGTTCGATCTGCTTGGCTTCGCCGACGATGCTTTTGCTACGGGCCATGGTGCGTTACTCCTGTGATCTTGTGGTGTGCGGTCAGGCGGCTTCTTGGTGGCGGCCGGCCATCAAGATCGAGGCGTGCAGGCGGCTCATGCCGTCGTTGGCAGCGCCCTTGCCGTGGTTGGTCAACAAGTTCCAGACCAGGTCATCGTCCATGCGGAAGCGGCACAGCAGCGTGTTGCCACCGGCAATCTTCATCATCTGCGCCGGGGTCAGCGTGCCGATCAGCGTGGCCGTGTCTTCGCTGACACCCAGACGAAACAGGGCTTGTTCCTTGTCCTGGCGAACCAGGCTTTGCGCGAGCATCAGGTAGGACAGATTGGCTTCACGGATCTCGGCGAGGATTTGGTCGGATGTCATGGTGCTGCTCCAGCGGTTGTCGTGCGGTGCCTTGGGGTAGGCGGAGTCGATGAAACAGACTGTAGGGATTTGAAATGGATGGCGTCATCAGCCCAGTTCCGTCGCGGCGGTCTGGCTTCTTCCCGCCGGCTTGTAGGGCAAATTCCTACACGCCCGGCGGTTCGTGAAAGGGGTCACGCTTCAC
>JAYVBO010000144.1:0-4171 GCA_043750435.1 Betaproteobacteria bacterium
CTCAGCTGATGGGCGAGACCGGCAACGACCCGACGGCCGCCGGCGTGCGCGTGAGCACCATCGCCGAGGACCAGACGCCGGGCCGCCGTGTCCACGATCCCAAGCATCCGGCGGCCGATGCCGAGGGCTACGTGACCTACAGCAACGTGAACCCGGTCGAGGAGATGGTCAACATGATGTCGGCCTCCCGGTCCTACCAGAACAACGTCGAGGTGATGAACACCGCGCGCGGCCTGCTGCTGAAGACGCTGCAGATCGGTCAATAGACGCGCACCCGACTGCTACAGGAACAGGACTAGCCATGGCCATCACCGCCGTCTCCAACCCGCTCGATCTGATCGGCGCCACCGGCGCCAGCAAAACCAGCACCACCAGTACGAGCAGCAGTTCCAAGGCCGACACCAGCGCCACCGACCGCTTCTTGAAGCTGCTGGTTTCGCAGATGCAGAACCAGGACCCGTTGAACCCGATGGACAACGCGCAGGTCACCAGTCAGATGGCACAGATCAGCACGGTCAGCGGCATCACCGACTTGAACACCACCGTGTCAGGCCTGAGCTCGCAATTCGTGCAGTTGCAGGCCGTGCAGGGCGCCTCGCTGGTTGGCCACGACGTGACCCTGGTGGGTAACCAACTGGACGTCACGGCTGGCAGCGGTGTCGGCGTGGGCGGCTTCGAGTTGAGCAGCCCGGCCGACAGTGTGAAGGTGGACGTGATGAACGAAGCCGGGGCCGTGCTGCAGACGATGGATCTGGGCGCCCAACCGGCCGGCATGAATGGCTTTTCCTTCACCGGCGCGGCCGATGGCGCGGCCTACACCTTCAAGGTCACGGCCAGCGCGGCGGGCACCAATCTCAAACCCACCCCGCTGATGCGCGACCACATCTACGCGGTGTCCATCGTGAACAACAAATTGACGCTGGAAACGGCGAAGTCAGGCCAAGTCGAATTCAGCACCGTCAAGGCTGTCAGCTGACCGCCATCTCCCATTACACGCATCTGCATCTGTTTGCATAGACAAGGACCACCATGAGCTTCCAGCAAGGCATTTCCGGCTTGAGCGCCAACAGCAAGTACCTCGACGTGATTGGCAACAACATCGCCAATTCGAGCACGGTGGGCGCGAAGTCCTCGCGCGTCGAATTTGCCGACGTCTATTCCAGCGCGCAAAGTTCAGGTGCCAATAAGCAGACCGGCGGGGGCGTCTCCGTGGCCGCTGTGTCGCAGAACTTCGGCCAGGGCGGCATCACGTCCACCGGCAACCCGCTGGACCTGGCAATCAGCGGCAAAGGCTTCTTCCAGATGAAGGGTCAGGATGGCACGGTGCACTACACCCGTGACGGCCAGTTCAAGCTGAACAGCAACGGTGAGATCGTCAACAACCAGGACCACCTGCTGATGGGCTACCCCGCCGACGCTGCGGGCGCTGTGCTGTCCGGACAGGCCCAGGCGGTGCAACTGAAGGCCACCTCCATCGAGCCCAAGGCCACCACGGCGGTGATCGTCAACGCCAACCTCGATTCACGTTCCGTCGCCATCCACCCTGCGGGTGGGCCCGCCGTCGTCTTCACCGATCCGTCCACCTACAACAACGCCACGGCGGTGAATGCAGTCGACGCCAACGGCAAGGACGTGGTGTTGACGTCCTATTTTCAGAAGACGTCCGCCGACACCTGGGACGTCTACATGACCGCCAACGGCGCGGCGATAGGTGGCACGCCGACGGTACCGGTGACCACCATCACCTTCGACCCCACCGGCTCTGCACCGCTCAGCCCAACCACGCCCGTGACGGTGAACGTCCCGGCTGGCCCGGTGGTCAACGGGGTGGGCACGTTGCCGATCACTGGACTGCTCATCGACATGAGCACCTTCACGCAGTTCGCGTCGCCCTATGGCGTCACCAAGCTGGCGCAAGACGGCTATTCGGCTGGCGCGCTCATCGGCATGGTGGTCGATTCATCTGGGCTGGTCCGCGCGAACTATTCGAACGGTCGCACCAAGTCCATCGGCCAGATCGAAATGGCCACCTTCACGAACCTGAACGGTCTTCAGCCTTTGGGCGGCGGCGAGTGGGCCTCCACCATCACTTCAGGTGGCCCGGCGCTGGGTGTGCCTGGCAGCGGCACCCTGGGCCCGCTGCAGACCAGCGCGCTGGAAGAGTCCAACGTCGACCTGACCGGCGAACTGGTGAACATGATGATCGCGCAGCGCAACTACCAGGCCAATGCGCAGACCATCAAGACGCAGGACCAGGTGCTACAGACCTTGGTCAATCTGCGCTGATCGCGCAACACACTGAGGCTCGAAGCCCGTGGACCGCATGATCTACCTGGCGATGTCGGGCGCGAAAGCGACCTTGCAGCGACAGGACTCGCTGGCCAACAACCTGGCCAATGTCTCGACCACGGGCTTCCGTGCCGAACTGCAGGCTTTCCGCGCCGTGCCGGTGCGTGGCGACGGCGCGTCCACGCGGGTCTACGCGCTGGAATCGACCATCGGCTACAACAGTGCGGCCGGGCCGGTGCAGGCCACCGGCCGTTCGCTGGACGTGGCCTTGAACGGCAACGCCTGGCTGGCCGTGCAGGGCCTGGACGGCACCGAGGCCTACACCCGAGCTGGGGCCCTTCAAACCAACGCCGAAGGCCAACTGGTCACCCTGTCTGGCTTGCCGGTGGTGGGCGACGGCGGGCCGATACAGCTGCCGCCGAACGCCGCCGTCGACATTTCGGCTGACGGCCTGATCACCACCAAGCTGGCCAATGGCCGACCGCAGCAGGCGGGGCGGCTGAAGCTGGTGACGCCCGAGGCGCCCATGTTGCGCGGCACCGACGGCCTCTTCCGGGCGGCCGATGGCAACGACCTGACCCAGGACGCCACGGCGCGGCTGCAAGGCGGCGCGCTGGAAGGCTCCAACGTGAGCCCGGTGGAAACCATGGTGGCCATGATTTCCGCGTCACGCCAGTTCGAGCAGCAGATGCGCATGCTGCAAGGCGCTGAGCAGCGCGAACAGTCGGCTTCCAAGCTCCTCGGCAACAACTAGAAATAGCGGGTAGCGGTGGCGCTTATCGGGCGCTGATCGGCCTTCAGTCAGGGCGAAGATCGTCCGACTGACTGAAGGACTGGAAGCACCATGATTCGTTCGCTGTGGATCGCCAAAACCGGCATGGAAGGCCAGCAAGCCGCGCTGGACGCCATTTCGAACAACCTGGCCAACGTGGCCACCAACGGCTACAAGCGCGGCGGCGTGGCCTTTGAAGACCTGATGTACCAGAACCTGCGCAGCGCCGGGGCCAACAGCTCTGAGCAGACGCTGCTGCCCACCGGCCTGCAAGTCGGCCTGGGTGTGCGGGTGGCGGCCAGCACGCGCAACTTCACCCAAGGCACGCTGCAACAAAGTGGCAACGCGCTGGACGTCGCCATCAACGGCGCGGGCTTCTTCCAGGTCACCCTGCCCGACGGCACCACCGGCTACACCCGCGACGGCTCTTTCCAGAAAGACGCCAACGGCCAACTGGTCACCAACGCCGGCTATGTGCTGCAGCCCGGCCTCAGCGTGCCCAAGGACGCCACCAACGTGGGCATCGCGGCGGACGGCACGGTCACGGCCATCATCCCGAACCAGACCACGGCGCAAAAGCTGGGGCAGATCCAGCTGGCGTCCTTCATCAACCCGGCCGGTCTGGACGCCCGCGGCGGCAATCTGTACGCCGAGACGGCGGCCTCGGGTTCGGCGCAGTCTGCCGCCCCCGGCAGCGCCGGCCACGGCGCGCTGCTGCAGAACTTCACCGAAGGCAGCAACGTGAACGTGGTGCAGGAACTGGTCAGCATGATCGCCACCCAGCGCGCCTACGAATTGAATTCCAAGGCCATCCAGGCTTCTGACCAGATGCTGCAGAAGCTGGGGCAGCTTTGATGGGCGCCTGCTATCAGCGCGGGGTTTCAACCGTTCTGCTGGCCGCCGCCTGCCTGCTGGGCGGCTGCAGCACCTTGTTCCCTCGCGTCGAAGTGGCCGACACCGCGCCGCCGCTGCCGGTGGCCATCGCCGTGCCGGCTGCGGCCAGCGGCTCCATCTTCCAGCCCGTCAGCTACCGCCCGCTGTTCGAAGACTTCCGCGCCCGCCTGATCGGCGACACCCTGACGGTGCAGATCGTCGAGAAGGTCAGCGCCA
>JAYVBO010000145.1:0-4161 GCA_043750435.1 Betaproteobacteria bacterium
GGCGAAAGCGGCGAAGGCCGTGACGGCCGTCAAAACCGCAAAGCCTGTCAAGGCGGTGAAGACCGAAGCGGTCGCCGCTGCTGCCGAGGCGCCGGTCGCCAAGGCCCCGGTCAAGCGCGCGCGCAAGACCAAAGTGGCGGCCTGAGCTTCAGCCCAAGTAGCGCGCCGCCAGGTGCGCTTTGAAGTGCGCCGGGTTCAGCACTTCGCCGCTGGCGCGCAGCGCCAAATCGTCTGTGGTCCAGCGGCTGGCCTGCGTCCAGATGTTCTCGCGCAGCCAGTCGAAGACCGGCGCCAGGTCGCCCGCGCCGATGCGCGCGTCCAGGTCGGGCAGGGCGCGGCGCATGGCCGCGAACCATTGCGCGGCGTACATCGCACCCAGTGAATAGCAGGGGAAGTAGCCGAACAGTGCTTCGGGCCAGTGCACGTCCTGCATAGGCCCGTCCTTGAAATTGCCGCGCGTGTCCACGCCCAGCAGTTCCATCATCGTGGCGTCCCACAGCGCGGGCACGTCTTCGGCGTCGATCTCGCCTTCGATCAGCGGCCGCTCAATTTCGTAGCGCAAGATGATGTGGGCCGGGTAGGTCACCTCGTCGGCGTCGACACGGATGAAGCCGGGCTTCACGCGGGTCATCAAGCGGTGCAGGTTTTGTGCATCGAAAGCCGGCTGGTCGCCGAAGGCGGCGCGGATCATCGGCGCCAGCCGCGACACGAAACCCGGGTGGCTGCCCAACTGCATCTCGAAGCTCAGGCTCTGACTTTCGTGCAGCGCCATGCTGCGGGCTTCAGCCACTGGCTGGCCCAGCATGTCGCGCGGCAGGTTCTGCTCGTAGCGGCCGTGGCCGGTTTCGTGCACCGTACCCATCAGGCTGCCCATGAAATCGTCTTCGCGAAAACGCGTCGTCATGCGCACGTCTTCGGGCACGCCGCCGCAGAAAGGGTGGGTGCTGACGTCGAGCCGACCGGCCTGGAAATCGAAGCCCAGCATGGCGATGACCTGTTCGCAAAGCGCGCGTTGCTTGTCGACCGAGAACGGCCCGACCGGCGTGATCAGCGGCTCTTGCGCCTGCCGCTCGGTGACTTGCTGGATCAGCCCTGGCAACCACTGCCGTACTTCACCAAAAACGCGGTCGACCTGCGCGCATTTCATGCCCGGCTCGTAGCGGTCCATCATGGCGTCGTACTTGCGCAGGCCGGTCTGCGCCGACAGCAGTGCGGCCTCTTCCCGGGCCAGGGCCAGCACCGGTTTGAAGTTCACCAGGAAGCCGGCCCAGTCGTTGGCCGGGCGCTGCGTGCGCCAGGCGTGCTCGCAGCGCGAAGTGGCCAGCTGCTGGCGCTGCACCAGGCTTTCAGGCAAGGCATTGCTGGACCGCCACTGGCGGTGGATTTCACGCAAGTTGGCGCGCTGCAGGTCGCTCAAACCCTCTTGTTCAGCGCCTTGCAATTGGCCGCTGAGTTCGGGGGCGGTGCGCATGCGGTGCAGCAGGCCGGCCATTTCGCCCATCGCCGCGGCGCGCGCTTCGTTGCCCTTGGGCGGCATGTTGGCGGCCTGGTCCCAACTGGCCAGCGACTGCAAATGGCCCAGGCGGTGCAAGCGGGCCCAGGTGGCGCTCAGGGCGTCGTAATTCGGCGTGGCGGTGCTGCTCATCGAATGCTCCAACGGGCCGCAACGGCAGGGCCCGGGGTGGCGATTCTGGCGCGGCCGCGGCCTAGAGCGTGAACGCGCCGGGAAAGGCCCAGATCAGCCCGCCGGTCATGGCCAGATAGCGGCCGAACTTGCCGATGGCCATATAGCCCAGGCAAGGCCAGAAAGGCAGGCGCAGCCAGCCGGCCACGGCGCACAGCGGGTCGCCCACCACCGGCAGCCACGATAGCAAGCAAGCCTTGGGGCCGAAGCCTTCCAGCCACTTCAGCGCGCGGGCCTCGACTCGTCTGTGCTGCAGGCGTTCGAACAGCACCTCGGCGCCATAGCCGGTCCACCAACTGATGCCGCCGCCGATGGTGTTGCCCAGCGCGGCCACCACGATGGCCGGCCAGAACAGTTCCGGGTTGAGCTTGACCAGCCCGATGACCGCGAATTCCGAACCCACGGGCACCAGCGTGGCCGAGATCAGGCAGACCACGAAGACCGTCGCCAGGCCGTATTGCGGCAGGGCGAACAGGGTCAGCAGAGATTGCAGCCAGGCTTCCATCGTGTCGACTGATTATGAGTAGCCGCTGCAGGCACCGTCCGTGCGCCGGCGCACTGGGGTGCCCCGCTATACTCGCGCCTCATTTTTCAGCACCCTGGCCTGACTCCACTGCCCCATGCGCATAGGTTCCATCGAATTGCCGAATGCGCTCTTCGTCGCCCCGATGGCCGGCGTGACCGACCGGCCCTTCCGCATGCTGTGCAAGAGCCTGGGTGCTGGCTACGCAGTCAGCGAGATGGTGACCAGCCGGCGCGATTTGTGGGATTCGCTGAAGACCTCGCGCCGCGCCGACCACACCGGTGAGCCGGCGCCCATCGCCGTGCAGATCGCTGGTGTCGACCCGCAAGAAATGGCCGACGCGGCGCGCCACAACATCGACCGCGGCGCGCAGATCATCGACATCAACATGGGTTGCCCGGCCAAGAAGGTGTGCAACAAATGGGCCGGCTCGGCGCTGATGCAAGACGAGGTGCTGGCCATCGCCATCGTGCAAGCCGTGGTCGCCGCCTGCGAAGCGCGCGGTGTGCCGGTGACCCTGAAAATGCGCAGCGGCTGGTGCGCCACCGAACGCAACGCCCTGAGCCTGGCGCGCGCCGCGCAAGACAGCGGCGTGGCCATGGTGGCGGTACACGGCCGCACCCGCGAACAAGGCTACGGCGGCCACGCCGAATACGACACCGTGGCGGCGGTGAAGGCCGCGCTGCGCATCCCCGTGGTGGCCAACGGCGACATCGCCACGCCCGAGCAGGCGCGTGAGGTGCTGCGCGTCACCGGCGCCGACGCGCTGATGATCGGCCGCGCCGCGCAAGGCCGGCCGTGGATCTTCCGCGAGATCGCGCACTTCCTGGCCACCGGCAGCCACCTGCCCGCGCCGGCCACGCGCCAGGTGCAAGCCTGGCTGACCGAGCACCTGCATGCGCACTACGAGCTGTATGGCGAACGCACCGGCGTGCGCAGCGCGCGCAAGCACATCGGCTGGGCCGTGAAGACCTTGCCGGGCGGACAAGACTTCCGTGACCACATGAACACGCTGGACGACTGCCGCAGCCAGGTGCAGGCCGTCAGCGACTACTTCGACCAACTGGCCGACCGCCACAGCCTGCTGCCGCAGGCGCCGCTGGGGACTGCCGAAACCGCGGCGAATGACGCGCACCCACCCGAACCCGACGCCATCGCGGCATGAGCAAAAAAGAAATCGACGACTGCATACGCCACAGCGTGGAGCAGTACCTCAAAGACCTGCGCGGGGCCGAGCCCAACGCGCTGCACGAACTCTTTCTCGGCGCCGCCGAGAAGCCGCTGCTGGACGTGGTGATGCGCCACGCCGAAGGCAACCAGAGCAAGGCCGCTGACTGGCTGGGCATCAACCGCAACACCCTGAGGCGCAAGCTGCAGGTGCACAAACTCATTCCATGACCACAGCGCTCATCTCCGTTTCCGACAAGACCGGCATCGTCGACTTCGCCCGCGCACTGGCCGACGCCGGCGTGCGCCTGCTGTCCACCGGCGGCACCGCGCGCCTGCTGGCCGACGCTGGCCTGGCCGTCACCGAAGTGGCCGAAGTCACCGGCTTCCCCGAGATGCTGGACGGCCGCGTGAAGACGCTGCACCCGCGCATCCACGGCGGCCTGCTGGCGCGGCGTGACTTGCCCGAACACATGGCCGCGCTGGCCGCCCACGGCATCGAAACGATCGACATGCTGATCGTCAACCTCTACCCCTTCGCGCAGGCCACGGCGCGGCCCGACTGCACGCTGGAAGACGCCATCGAGAACATCGACATCGGCGGCCCGGCCATGCTGCGCGCGGCGGCCAAGAACTGGGCCGACGTGGCGGTGGTCATCGACCCGACGGACTACCCGCGTGTGCTGACTGAGCTGAAGGCCGGACAGGTGCAGCGTGACACCAAATTCATGCTGGCCAAGAAGGTCTACGCCCACACGGCGGCCTACGACGGCATGATCAGCAACTA
>JAYVBO010000146.1:0-1765 GCA_043750435.1 Betaproteobacteria bacterium
GGCAAGGCCGGCTTGAACAGCCCGCACGTGCGCGTGGTGCTGGAAAAGCCGCTGGGCCACGACCTGAAGAGCGCCCAGGAAATCAACCGCGTGGTCAGCGCCACTTTCTGCGAAGAACAGGCGCTGCGCATCGACCACTACCTGGGCAAACCGGCAGTGCAGAACCTGATGGCGCTGCGCTTTGGCAATGCGCTCTTCGAGCCGCTGTGGCGGCGCGAAAGCATTGCCAACATCCAGATCACCATCGCCGAAGAACTGGGCGTGGGCACGCGGGGCGACTTCTACGACGAGACCGGCGCGCTGCGCGACATGATCCAGAACCATGCGCTGCAATTGCTGACCATGATCGCCATGGAGCCGCCTTCAACCAACGACGCCGACGCCATCCGCGACGAAAAACTGAAGGTCTTGCGCTCGCTGAAACCCTTCACCGCCGAGGGCGTGGCGCGCGACGTGGTGCGCGGCCAGTACAAGGCCGGCAACGTGGGCGGCAAGCGCGTGCCGGGCTACCTGGAAGAGGCCAAGGTGCCGGCCGACAGCGCCTGCGAAACCTTTGTGGCGCTGCGCACCGAAGTGCAAAGCTGGCGCTGGGCAGGCGTGCCCTTCTACCTGCGCACCGGCAAGCGGCTGGCCGCGCGTGACGCGCAAATCGTCGTCAACTTCCGCGAGGTGCCGCACCCCATCTTTGCCGGCACCAGGCAGGCCAACAAGCTGGTCATCAAGCTGCAGCCTGAGGACGGGCTGGAACTGCATTTGCTGGCCGCCAAGGGCGGCGGTGCCAGTCTGCAAGGGCAAGAGATGCTGTCGCCGGTGTCGCTGGACCTAGACTTCGACAAGGCCTTCCCCAGCGAGCGCGTGGGCGCCTACGAGCGCCTGCTGCTGGACGCCATAGCCGGCCGCCTGAACCTCTTCGTGCGCAGTGACGAACAAGAGCAGGCCTGGCGCTGGGTCGAGCCCGTCCTGCACGCCTGGAAGGCCGACACCGTGGGCCCGCGCCCCTATGTGGCGGGCAGCTGGGGCCCGGCGGCTTCCAGCGCCCTGGTGGCGCGCGACGGCTGCGTCTGGGCCGAAGAGCAATGACCACCCGGCAGCGCGCGCTTCGCGGCGGCGCGCTGCCGATGTGGGTGGGCTTGGTGCTGTGGCTGCTGGCTGCGCCCTGGGCGGCCGCAGCCACCGTCACGCTGGCGCCGGGGCAGCACCTGGCGGCGGCGCTGGCGCAGGCGGCCGACGGTGACACCATCGAAATCGCCGCCGGCACTTACCGGGGCGAGGTCGGCGTCATCACCCACAAGCGCCTCACCTTGCGCGGCGTCGGCGGCCGGCCGGTGTTCCTGGCCGACGGGCGCAGCGCCGAGGGCAAGGGCATTTGGGTGGTTCGTGACGGCGACATCCGCATCGAAAACATCGAATTCCGCGGCGCTCGCGTGGCCGACCGCAATGGCGCCGGCATCCGCTTCGAACGCGGCCGTTTGCAGGTGCTGCGCTGTGCCTTCGTGGACAACGAGAACGGCATCCTGACGGCCAATTTCGCCGATGCCGAACTCAGCATCAGCGACAGTGATTTCAGCGCCGCGCCCCCCGACACGCCGCTGCCGCATTTGCTCTACGTGGGCCGCATCGCCAAGCTGACCGTGACGGGCAGCCGCTTCAGCGGCGGGCGCGACGGCCATTTGCTGAAGTCGCGCGCGCGGGTCAGCGACATCCGCAACAGCCGCTTCGTTGACGGCCCCGGCGGGCAGGCGGCCTACGAGCTTGAATTCCCCAA
>JAYVBO010000147.1:0-1765 GCA_043750435.1 Betaproteobacteria bacterium
CCCGCGCAGCGTCAGGTGCATCTGCCCTTCGTCCACGCGCACCGCGCTGGCGATGCAACGGTGGTTGACGATGACGCTGCGGTGCACCTGCCAGAACAGTTGTTCGTCCAACTGGGCCAGCAGTTCCTTCAGCGGTGTGCGGATCAGCGCGTCGCCCCCGCCTTCGGGGCTGTCGAAAACGACGCGCGTGTAGCGGCTGTCGCTCTCGAAATAGACCACCTCGTCGGCACGTATCAGCCTCACCTCGCGGCCCACACTGGCCTGCAGCACGCTCAAGTGGGGTGCGCGACGCGCTGTGGCTCGCAGGCGCTGCAGCAGGCCTTGCAGGTCGGCACAGCTGGGGTTCGTGCTCCAGAAAAGCGTCCCAGGCGTCAACGCCATTGGCCGCCACCGCCACCACTTGCAGTTCGGGCCAGGCCGTGCGCAGGGCCGCCAGCAGCTGTTCACGCGGGGCCTCTTCGTCATCGGCCACCAGGGCCGTCACCGACACGTTCGAATCCAGCTTCATGGCGGGTCGGCGGGGGCCGCATTGGGGGTTGAAGTTGCGGCAATCAGCGGCACGCGGATCTCGGCGCGGCAGCCGCCGCCAGCCGCCGGCGCGAGGGCCAGTTGGGCTCGCGGGCCACAAGTCAGGGCCAGTCGCTGGCGAACGTTCGTCAGGCCCACGCCTTTGCCCAAATCGGGTGCCGGGCCGGGGCCGGTGTCACGCACTTCGAACAGAACCTCGTCGCCCCAGGCGGCGCGCGACACCGAACCGCGCACGGCGATTTCGCCGTCGTTGATCACAGGTTCCACGCCGTGCTGCACGGCGTTTTCCACCAGCGTCAGCAGCAGGCCCGGCGGCAGCAGGGCGCCACGTGCCCACGTCGATGCGAAAGCGCAGCCGCGCCGCGCCCAGCCGCGCCTGCATCACCTGCAAGTAGCGCTCGATGGCCAGCAACTCGTCGCCGGCGGCGAGCAAGGGGCGCTTGAACAGCGGCAGCGTGGCGCGCAGGTAGCCGGTCAGCGCCGCCGCGACGCGATGAACTGGTGGCGGTAGACGATGACGAACCACAGCCCCAGCACGCCCACCGCAACCATGTTGGCCATGGCCAGCATTTCGCGGCGGTCGATGTGCCGGGTGGCGAACAGGCCGCCCAGCATCAGGCCGGCGCCGCCCGGTATCAGCCAATAGGCCCAACGCGCAGCCGCGCCCCCGGGGTCGCACCAGGCCTGCATGCCGCCGATCGGCGTTGCGGTGACGAAGGGCATCATGAAAACGGTTGGCCAGAACAAGGCCTGGGCATACAGCGGCGCCAGCAAGACCAGGCCCAGCGCCAGGTTCAGGCTGACCGCCACCTTCATCGTCTCGCTGAAGCCCCGCGGCGCGGCGCGGGCCAGTTCGGCCGCCGTGAAGCGGCGTTGTGGCGGCAGCATGAAGACGATGCGCCAGTCGATAGCGTTTGCAGTTGGATGGGGCGACATGCAAACCAGTGTAGGCAAGGCCGGGCGCGCGGCGCCTGAAGGCCGCATGGACGGTCGATCCGCAGGTGCGAACGGGCGCTGCGTCGTTTGAACGGGCCAGCCGGCACTCCGAGACGCGGGGGTCGGGTCGATCGCTCAAGGACATTCATCGACCGGCGCCCGGTCGCCGCGTCGGGCCGCCTCATGCCGCATCGATGCGCTCCACTTCAGGGGTGCAAAGGAATGGCGCTGTTGTAGCGGTAGCCGGCACGCTGGTAGTCGTTTTGGCCCGCTCGACAGCTTTGCACGATGTCCACCGCCA
>JAYVBO010000148.1:0-1764 GCA_043750435.1 Betaproteobacteria bacterium
AAGCAGCAGGAAATCGACAACAACGCGCAGGGCATCCTGGGCTATGTGGTGCGTTGGGTGGACCAGGGCGTGGGTTGCAGCAAGGTGCCTGACATCCACAACGTGGGCCTGATGGAAGACCGCGCCACGCTGCGCATTTCCAGCCAGCACATCGCCAACTGGCTGCTGCACGGCGTGGTCACCAAGGCCCAGGTCAAGGCCACTCTCAAGCGCATGGCCAAGGTGGTGGACAAGCAGAACGCTGGCGACCCGGCCTACCAGAACATGAGTGGCCGCCTGAACGACAGCGCCGCCTTCCAGGCCGCCAGCGACCTGGTCTTCAAGGGCCTGGTGCAACCCAGCGGCTACACCGAACCGCTGCTGCACGCCTGGCGTTTGAAGGTCAAGGCCGGCACGGCGGGTTGAGCACCGGCCCGCCGCATGAGCGCGCGCTGGAGCCCCAGCACCACGGTGGCGGCCATCATCGAACGCGATGGCCGCTACCTGCTGATCGAAGAGCACACGCCCGAAGGCTTGCGGCTGAACAACCCGGCGGGGCATCTGGACCCGGGTGAATCGCCGCAAGAAGGCGTGGTGCGCGAGGCCCTGGAAGAGACGATGCGGGCCTTCACGCCGACCGCCCTGGTCGGCATCTACCTGTCGCGCTTCCAGCGACTCACCACCGGTGAAGACATGACCTATGTGCGCTACGCCTACGCCGGCACCGTTGGCGATGAACTGCCCGGCCTGAGCCTGGACACCGGCATCGTGCGCACGCTGTGGATGACGCCCGACGAAGTGCGCGCCAGCGCCACGCGCCACCGCAGCGCACTGGTGCTGAAATGCATCGAAGACCACCTGGCCGGCCGGCGTTTCCCGCTGGACCTGGTGACCACCGACGCCAGCGTCTACAGGCCCGAGATCAAGGGCTGAAGCGGCGCCCCGCGGGCCGCGCGGGTATCGTGCGGCCATCCACTTTTCCTTCCGAACGCCATGAGCAACATCGCCCCTTTCCACCTCGCCTTCCCCGTCAACGACCTGGCCAGCACGCGCGCCTTTTACGCCGACCTGCTGGGCTGCCCCGAAGGCCGCAGCAGCAGCGAGTGGATAGACTTTGACTTGTTCGGCCACCAGCTGGTGGCGCACCTGGCGCCGCCCAAGGCTGACGTTTCAGGCGCTGCCGACCACCACAACGAAGTCGATGGCCACGACGTGCCGGTGCCGCATTTCGGCGTGGTACTGGACTGGGACCAGTTCGACACTTTCGCATCCAAGCTGCGGGCCGGCGGCGTGAAGTTCGTCATCGAGCCCTACATCCGCTTCGCCGGCCTGGTGGGCGAACAGGCCACGATGTTCTTCTACGACCCCTCAGGCAATGCACTGGAATTCAAGTCCTTCAAGGACCGCGGCCAGCTGTTCGCCAAGTAGCCGCCGTTCAGGACGTGCGCGTCACCTTGTTCAGGTGGCGCGGGTAGTCAGGGTCCAGCCCGCGCGCGCGGGCCACGGCTTCCACCAGGCGGTAGAAGCTTTGCACCATGGCGATGGGGTCCAGGTCGACATGGCCGGTGGCGGCCAGCGGCAAATCGCAGCCCGCTGTACCGGGCGGTGCTGCCAGCAGCACGCTGGCGCCGCGCTCGCGCATCTGCGCAGCCAGCAGCAGCAGGCCGGCGTGCGCCGGGCCCTGCGGCGCGAAGACCAGCATCGGGAAGCCCGGTTCAACCAGCGCCATCGGCCCGTGCTGCACCTCGGCGCCCGAATAGGCCTCGGCCTGGATGCCGCAAACCT
>JAYVBO010000149.1:0-1763 GCA_043750435.1 Betaproteobacteria bacterium
CTGCTGCGCAACGGCTGCAGCCGCCTGCAGGCCTTCAGCTTCGGCCTGCTGCCGCAGAACGCCGGCGAGTTAATTTCCTACACCGTCTACCGCTGGGAATGCGCGATCCGCTCTTCGGTGGTGCTGGGCTTTGTCGGTGCGGGCGGCCTGGGTCAACAGTTGGACAGCTCGATGAAGATGTTCGCCGGTGGCGAGGTGACCACCATGCTGCTGGTCTTCTTCGCCCTGGTGGCGCTGGCCGACCGCACCAGTGCCTGGCTGCGCAAGGCGCTGGCATGAGCAGGCCGCCCCGCCGCGCGGCCAACGCGCCCTACAAATTGCCGCCGCCGCTGTTCGATGCGCGCTGCAAGGCCTGCTGGTTCAGCGCCGCGCTGGGCCTGCTGGTGGTGGCCAGTTTCTGGTCACTGGACCTGCAGTGGGCGCAGTTCTTTTCGCTGGAAGCCGCACACAGCATGGGCCGCTTCCTGGGCGAATTCTTCCCGCCGAATGTGCAGCCGGCCTTTCTGCGCCAGGTGGCGCTGGCGACCTGGGAAACGCTGGCCATGTCGGCGCTGGGCACGGTGCTGGCCGCGGCGGCTGGCCTGCTGCTGGCCCTGCCCGCCAGCCGCTTGCATGCCAGCGACACGGCGTGGGCGCGAACGCCCACCCGGCTGCTGCTGAACGCCCTGCGATCGGTGCCCGAACTGGTGTGGGCCAGCCTGCTGCTGATTGCCGCCGGCCTGGGCCCTTTTGCCGGCACCCTGGCGCTGGCCGCGCACACGGCGGGCGTGCTGGGCCGGTTGTTCGCCGAGGCCATTGAAAACGCCCCGGCCGGCCCGGGCACTGCGCTGCGCACACAAGGCGCGGGCGCAGGCCAGGTTTTCCTGTACGCCACGCTGCCGCAGGTGCTGCCGCAGTTGATGAGCTACACGCTCTATCGCTGGGAAAACAACATCCGCGCGGCCGCCGTGCTGGGTGTGGTGGGCGCCGGCGGCCTGGGCCAGGTGCTGGCCTTCCACATGGGCCTGTTCCACATGAACAAGACCGCCACCGTGCTGATCGCCATGCTGCTGCTGGTGGGGCTGGTGGATGCGCTGAGCTACGGCTTGCGGCGGGTGATGACGAGGTAGTGCGATACCAGCGGCCGCCCACGGCCGGCAACTTTGGTTCATCGCGAAGCGGGCCCCGCGCAAGGGCAACAAGGCGTGTCCGCCCCTGCCGGTCCTGCTCGGGGTACAGCACCAGAAAGCGGTCACGCATCGCGATGCGGTTCATGCGCGTACTGGACGCGAAGCTGGCGGCATCTTGTCCGCTGCCATGCGACATCGCCATCAGCGGCAGCTGGTCTCAGGTCTTGCCGTAGCTCAGCTTGGCGCTGGCAACGCAACTGGACTTGGCGTCGCCGGCCAGCGCATCACATTTCTCGATGGCCACCTTGTAGTCGGCGTCACGCTTGTCGGTCGCGGCGTCCTTGCGGGCCTCACCGATTTGCTTGCCTAGCTTGGCGTCCGCCAAGGCCTTGACCTTGACCGCCTTGGCCTGCTTGACGCACACGTCTTTGGGGTTGCCCGCGAGGTCGTCGCAGCGTTCCTTGGCCACGGCGTAGCTGGACTCGGCCTTGGCCACCAACACCTTGTTGTGGTCCGCTGCCTTGCCACTGTAGGCGTACGCCAGTTCGGCCAGCGCCACCTTTTCCTTGGCCTTGCCTTCTTCGACGCAGATGTCCTTGGGATTGCCGGACTGCGAGTCGCAGGCTGCCTTGTCCGTTTTGTAATCCGCCTTGA
>JAYVBO010000150.1:0-4151 GCA_043750435.1 Betaproteobacteria bacterium
GTCGGCAACACGCCCGAGCAGTTCACGGCCTTCCAGGCCAGCGAATTCGCGCGCTGGAAGAAGGTCATCGAAGTGGGCAAGATCACTGCTGACTGAGCCTCGTGCCATGCCCACGTCCACCCCCGTCATCACCGCGCTGCGTGTCATACCCGTCGCGGGTCGCGACAGCATGCTGCTCAACCTGAGCGGCGCCCACGGCCCCTACTTCACGCGCAACCTGCTGCTGCTGACCGACAACGCCGGGCGCACCGGCGTGGGCGAGGTGCCGGGCGGCGAGAAAATCCGCCAGACGCTGCAAGACGCGGCCGCGCTGGTCGTCGGCCAACCCATCGGCGCACATGCCGGCCTGCTGCAGCGCATCCAGCAAACCTTCGCCGACCGCGACAGTGGCGGCCGCGGCCTGCAGACCTTCGACCTGCGCACCACCATCCACGCCGTCACGGCCATCGAATCGGCGCTGCTCGATTTGCTGGGCCAGCACCTGAATGTGCCGGTGGCGGCGCTGCTGGGTGAAGGCCAGCAGCGTGACGCGGTGGCGATGCTGGGCTATTTGTTCTACGTTGGTGACCGCAGCAAAACCGACCTGCCCTACAACAGCGAACCCGGTGCTGACAACGCCTGGTTCCGTCTGCGGCATGAAGTGGCGCTGACGCCCGAGGCCATCGTCCGCCAGGCCGAAGCGGCGCGCGAACGCTATGGCTTCAACGACTTCAAGCTGAAGGGCGGCGTGCTGCGCGGCGACGCCGAAGTCGATGCCGTCATCGCCCTGCATGAACGTTTTCCGCAGGCCCGCGTGACGCTGGACCCCAACGGCGGCTGGCTGCTGAAAGACGCCATACGCCTGGGCCAACGCATGCGCGGCGTGGTGGCCTATGCCGAAGACCCCTGCGGCGCCGAAGACGGCTATTCAGGCCGCGAGGTGATGGCCGAATTTCGCCGCGCCACCGGCCTGCCCACGGCCACCAATATGGTCGCCACCGACTGGCGCCAACTGACGCACGCGTTGAGCCTGCAAAGCGTGGACATCCCGCTGGCCGACCCACATTTCTGGACCATGGCCGGCAGCGTGCGCGTGGCGCAAACCTGCCGCGACTGGGGCCTGACCTGGGGCAGCCATTCGAACAACCACTTCGATGTGTCACTGGCCATGTTCACCCATGTCGGCGCAGCCGCGCCGGGGCGCGTGACGGCCATCGACACCCACTGGATCTGGCAAGACGGCCAGCGCCTGACGAAAGACCCACTGCAGATCGCGCGCGGCCATGTGCAGGTGCCCGAGAAGCCGGGCCTGGGCGTGGAACTGGACATGGTTGAAGTGGAAAGAGCCCACCAGCTCTATCTGCAACACGGCCTGGGCGCGCGCGACGACGCGGCGGCCATGCAATACCTGATGCCCGGTTGGGCTTTCAACCCCAAGCAACCGGCCTTGCAACGCTGAACTGGAGACTGAAGATGCAACGACCGACACGCCGCCTGCTGCTGGGCACGCTGACCACGCTAGGCGCCCTGGCCAGCGGCCTGGCCATCACGGCGCCGGCCCTGGCCGCCGAAGCCGCCTGGCCCAGCAAGCCCATCCGCATCGTCGTGCCCTACACGCCGGGTGGCACGTCAGACATCATTGCGCGGGTCATCAGCCAGGCGATCAGCGACGCCTTCAAGCAGCCGGTGGTGGTGGAAAACAAGCCCGGCGCCAACGGCAACGCGGGCACCGAGCTGGTGGCCAAGTCGCCGGCCGACGGCTACACCCTGCTGCTGTGCGATGTGGGTGCGCTGGCCATCTCGCCGTCGGTCTACAACAAGCTGAGCTTCGACCCGTCGAAAGACGTGCGCGGCGTGGCCATGCTGGCCTATTCGCCGCACCTGCTGGTCGTGCACCCTTCCGTGCCGGCCAACAACCTGAAAGAACTGGCGGCGCTGTCGAAGACCACGCCGCTGAACTTCGCTGTCACGGCCCTGGGCAGCGCGCCCCACCTGGCCGGGCTGGCCGTGGAAGCCGGCAGCGGCGCGAAGTGGACCTACATCCCCTACAAGGGCGGCTCGCAGGCCATCCAGGACACCATAGGCGGGCAGACCCAGGTGCTGATGAACGGCATGTTGGCCACGCTGCCGCATGTGCAGTCGGGCAAGCTGAAGGTGCTGGGCGTTTCGCGCGCCACGCGCTCGCCGCTGCTGCCCGATGCGCCCACCATCGCCGAACAAGGCTTGCAGGGTTTCGAGTCGGGCAGTTGGCAGGGCGTGCTGGCGCCGGCCGGCACGCCGCCGGCCGTGATGGCCCGCTTGGCGGCCGAGTTGACGCGCATCATCCGTTCGCCCGAAGTGCGTGCGCGCCTGACCGCACAAGGCGCCGAGGTCTACACCATGTCGCCCACCGAATTCACGGCTTTCTATGAAAAGGAACGCGTGAAGTGGGCCGCCGTGGTGGCCAAGGCCGGCGTGAAACTCGACTGAAAGAACCCCACCCATGACCAGTACCCCCAAGCCCAAACTCCTGCAAGCCTTGAAACTGCTGCCCGCGCTGGAAGCCCGGCTGGCGGTCGACTACGACATGCACCGCCTGGTCGACGAAGCCGACCCCGCCGCCTTCCTGGCCGCCCACGGCGGCGACTTCATGGGCCTGGTCACCTCGGCGGGCGTGGGCGCCAACGCCCAACTCATCCAGGCCCTGCCTCGGCTGCGCGTGATCTCCAGTTTCGGCGTCGGCCTGGACAGCCTGGACCTGGCCGCCGCCGCGCAGCGCGGCATCGCCGTGGGCTACACGCCCGACGTGTTGAACGACTGCGTGGCCGACCTGGCCTTCGGCTTGATGCTCGATGTCGCGCGCGGCATCTGCGCCGGCGACCGCTATGTGCGGCGCGGCGACTGGGCCGGTGGCAAAACCCCGCCGGCACCGGCGTTTCCCTTGGGCCGCCGGGTCAGCGGCGCCAAGCTCGGCATCGTCGGCCTGGGCCGCATCGGCCGCACCATCGCCCATCGCGCGTCGGGTTTTGACATGCCGGTGAAGTACCACAGCCGCCGGCCGGTGGCGGACGCGGACGCGGCCTGGGCGCACGAACCCTCACTGGTGGCCATGGCCACCTGGGCCGACTACCTGGTGGTCATCGCTGCCGGCGGCGCGGGCACGCGCCACCTGGTCAATGCCGAGGTGCTGGACGCGCTGGGCCCGCGCGGCTTCATCGTCAACGTGGCGCGCGGCAGCGTCATCGACGAAGCCGCGCTGGTGCGCGCGCTGGTGGAAAAACGCATCGCCGGCGCTGGCCTGGACGTCTTCGACCAGGAACCGCAGGTGCCCGCCGAATTGATGGCGCTGGACAACGTGGTGCTGCTGCCGCACATCGCCAGCGCCACCCAGGAAACGCGGCGCGCCATGGCCGACCGCGTGGCCGACAACCTGGACGCCTGGTTCCGCAGCGGCCAACTGGTCTCGGCCGCGCCCCTGCCCTGACGCCCTTTGCACATCCCAACTTGAACAGCAACTGAGAGCCCCCCATGCGCCCCAATCGACTGCGTGAAATCTGGCAAAGCGGCGGTGCCGCCGTCAATGGCTGGCTGGCCATCCCCAACAGCTTCAGCGCCGAGACCATGGCCCACCAGGGCTGGGACACGCTGACCATCGACCTGCAGCACGGCGTCATCGACTACGCGCAAATGGTGACCATGCTGCAGGCCATCAGCACCACGCCCACCGTGCCGGTGGTGCGCGTGCCCTGGCTGGAACCGGGCATCCTGATGAAGACGCTGGATGCCGGCGCCTACGCCGTCATCTGCCCCATGGTGAACACCAAGGACGACGCGGCCAAGTTGGTGGCCTACACGCATTACGCGCCGCGTGGCACGCGCAGTTTCGGCCCTATCCGCGCGCTGCTGTACAGCGGTGCCGATTACCCGAAGCACGCCAACGACACCATCGTCACCTTCGCCATGATCGAGACCGCGCAGGCGCTGGACAACCTGGACGAGATCCTGTCCGTCGAAGGCCTGGACGCCATCTACATCGGCCCGTCCGACTTGTCGCTGGCGCTGGGCTGCACGCCCACTTTCGACGACCTGGACCCGAAAGCCGCCGAAGCCGTGGACCACATCCTGGCCCGCGCCAAGGCGCACGGCGTGGTGGCCGGCATCCACAACGGCAGGCCCGAAGCCGCGCTGAAGCG
>JAYVBO010000151.1:0-1760 GCA_043750435.1 Betaproteobacteria bacterium
TGGGCACCGCGCCCGCAGGCCGCGCAACGGCCATGATGGACGCGGCCATCGCGGCCACCAAGGCGCAGTACAACGCGGTGCGCAGTCACATCGACGGCATCGGCAAGCCCTACCTGCCGATCTTGGTCGGCGAGACTGGCTGGAAGTCCGTGAACACCGGCAATGGCGACGGCAATCTGCCTTTCCGCGCCAGCCCCGCGAACCAGAAGATGTTCATCGACCGTCTGCGCACCTGGGAGGCCACCGACCGCACGGGCGCCGGCCCGCGCGCCATCTTCGTCTTCGAGGCCTTCGACGAACCCTGGAAGAACAACGACAACTGGTTCGGCATGTTCACGGTCGACCGCAAGGCTCGCTGCGCGGTCCAGGCCCTGAAGCCCAACAACAGCGCCGCCGGTGGTGCAACCTGGGTGTGGGACACCTCGTCGCCCTGCGACGCGGCGAGCGCCCTGTACTTCCAGACGCTGAGCGTGCCGGCCGCCGTCAGTGCCAGCCGCTACACGATCTTTGCCGACGTGGCCACGGCCGGTGAGGCGCTGCAGACCGGCGGCGACTGGGCGGCCTTCGGCACGCAGTCGGGTGGCGTCACCGCCAACCGGCCGCTGACCAGCGCCACCTTCGCGCCGGGCGACGGCCCGCAGAGCCTGGAAATCACGTCCACGCCAGCCGACTACGGCTGGGGCATCCTGCGCTATGGCAATGCGGCCAACCTGTCGGGCTATGCGAGCGGCAGTGTCACGGCCTGGATCAAGACCACGGGCTATCCCGGCAAGATCGAGATCGGCATCAGCACCGACACCGAAGACCGCAAGGGCGCCGAGGCCTACCTGCAACTGTCACCCGGTGACTACAACTACTGCAGCACCGGCGCCTGGTGCAAGGTGACCATCCCGGTGTCGGCCTTCATGGCGGTGAACCCGAAACTCGACCTGCGCGCGGTGTTGCTGCCCTTCGTCGTTGCCGACCGCTACAGCTATACCGGCAAGCCGCTGAACACGACCGGACTGCCGAAGGTCTACGTCGACTCGATCTACTGGTCGAAGTGAGCGCGCGGCACGGCCTGCCCGTGCTGCGTTCGTGGCTGAGCGACCGCGACGGCGGCGCCCGGCTCAGGCCGCAGCCGGCCGTGGTCTGGCACGAAGGTCCCGCCCCGGCGGGGCCTTCGGTGTTCGTCGATCCGGCGCGGCGCATGCAGACGCTGCTGGGCTTCGGCGGCGCCTTCACCGAGGCCGCCGCGCTGACCTGGCAGCAGTTGTCGCCGGCCGCAGCCGACGACTTTCTGCGCGCCTGTTTCTGCCCCGCCGAGGGCAGCGGCTACACCCTGTGTCGCGTGCCCATGGGCAGCAGCGACTTCGGCCTGGGCAATTACGCCCATGCTGAGCAAGACGGCGACTTCGAACTCGCCAGCTTCAGCATCGAGCGCGACCGGCGGCACATCTTGCCGCTGATCAAGGCCGCGCAGGCAGTGGCGGGCCGGCCCTTGCAACTGCTGGCTTCCCCGTGGAGCCCACCGGCCTGGATGAAAACCACCGGCGCGATGAACAACGGCGGCCACCTGCGCTCCGAATGCCGCGCCGCCTGGGCGCAGTGCTACGTGAAATTCATCGAAGCCTATGCGGCTGAGGGCGTGCCCATCTGGGCCGTGTCGGTGCAGAACGAACCCATGGCCACCCAGCGCTGGGACTCCTGCATCTACAGCGCCGAAGCCGAACGCGACTTCGTGCGCGACCACCTCGGCCCCGCGTTGCACGCGGCCGGCC
>JAYVBO010000152.1:0-4143 GCA_043750435.1 Betaproteobacteria bacterium
CGCGACCGCTGCGCAAGATCAGCTTCAAGGCCGGCCGCAAGGGCAGCACAGTGGCCGCCGTGGCGCGCCAGTACCGCGTCACCGCGGCCCAGGTGGCGCAATGGAACGGTGTGTCAGCCCAGGGCCATTTCAAGGCCGGCCAGGTCATCACGCTGATGTCGCCGGCCGCGGCTGCCAAAAAGGGCCCGCCCGCCAAGGCCCGAAGCCTGGCCACGGGCCACGGCACCATCAAGGGCAAGGCCACCGCCAAACGCAAGGCGGCGCCCGCTGTGCCGGCCCGCGCCGGTCACAAGACTCAGGCGGCGCCGAGGTAGTCGCGCTTGCCCAGTTCTACACCGGCCTGGCGCAACAGCGCGTAGGCCATGCTGGTGTGGAAGTACAGATTGGGCAGCACGTAATGCTTCAGGTAGGTTTCGCCGGTGAAGCGCAGCGGGTCGCCGACGCGCGTGGGCAGCAGCACTTCGCGCCCTTCGCTGCCGTCGATTTGTGCGGCCGGTATCGACTGCACGTAGTCCAGCGTCTTGCGGATGCGTTCGCGCAGCGCGTCCAGCGTGGTTTCGTTGTCGTCCCACTTGGGCACGTCCACGCCTGCCAGGCGGGAAACGCAGCCTTTGGCCATGTCGGCGGCAATCTGGATCTGCTTGGTGAAGGGCAGCATGTCCGGCGCCAGGCGCAAGCCCAGGTAGTTGGCGGTGTCGAACTTGCGGGTTTCGGCGTGGGCCTGTGCCTTGTCCAGCCAGGTGAGCATGTTGGTGAACATGCGTACAAAGACGGGCACGCTGCTGTTGTGCATGGTAAGGCTCATGGGGTCTCCTCGGGGCCTGTGGCGCCATGCGGTGTACACGGCGAGGCGCGATGCTAGCGCCGCACCGAATTGCTTGCAGCGCGGCCGCTGATGCCCGCTTTCTACAGGGCAAAATGAGGCCAGAACCCAGCGAAGCCCCGTGAACATCATCATCCTCGACGACTACCAGGACGCCGTGCGCAAGCTCCAATGCGCGGCCTTGCTGGAACCCCTGAATGCCAAGGTCTTCACCAACACGGTGAAGGGCATCGGCCAGCTCAGCGTGCGCTTGCGTGACGCCGACGTGCTGGTGCTGATCCGCGAACGCACCCAGTTCCCCAGAGCCCTGCTGGAAAAGCTGCCCAAGCTGAAGCTGATTTCGCAGACCGGCAAGGTGGGTTCGCACATCGACATCGAAGCCTGCACCCGGCTGGGCATCGCGGTGGCCGAAGGTGCGGGCTCGCCGGTGGCGCCGGCCGAGCTGACCTGGGCGCTGATCATGGCCAGCATGCGCCGACTGCCGCAGTACATCGGCAACCTGAAGCACGGCGCCTGGCAGCAGAGTGGGCTGAAGTCGGCCTCGATGCCAGCCAACTTCGGCCTGGGCATGGTGCTGCGCGGCAAGACGCTGGGCATCTGGGGCTACGGCAAGATCGGCCAGCTGGTGGCCGGCTATGGCCGGGCCTTCGGCATGCAGGTGTTGATCTGGGGCAGCGAGGCTTCACGCGGGCGCGCCGTGGCCGACGGCCATGCCGCGGCGGACAGTTGTGAAAGCTTCTTCGATGCCTGCGACGTGCTGTCGCTACACCTGCGGCTGAACGACGCCACGCGGGGCATCGTGCGCCTGGACGCGCTGTCGCGCATGAAGCCCACGGCGCTGATCGTCAACACCTCGCGCGCCGAACTGATCGAAGAGAACGCGCTGGTGGCCGCCCTGAACCGCGGCCGGCCTGGCTTGGCCGCCATCGACGTGTTCGAAAGCGAACCCATCCTGCAGGGCCAGCCGCTGCTGCGCCTGGAAAACGCCGTCTGCACGCCGCACATCGGCTATGTCGAACAAGACAGCTACGAGCTGTATTTCGGCGCGGCCTTCAAGAACGTCATCAACTTCATCAACAAAGAGCCCAGCAACCTGGTCAACCCCGAAGCTTTGAAAGTTCGGCGCGGGTGAAGCCGACTTGAACGACGCTGACGCACCCCGCGCACCGCAATCGCCGGGCGATCTGTTCCGCGTTTTCACGCGGCTGGCCATGCAGGGCTTTGGCGGCGTGCTGCCGGTGGCTCAGCGTGCGCTGGTGGACGAAGAACGCTGGCTGGACCACGAACAATTCCTGGAATTGCTGTCGATATCGCAGGTGCTGCCCGGGCCCAATATCGTCAACCTGGCGCTGGTGCTGGGTGACCGCCACTTCGGCTGGCGCGGCGGCTTGGCGGCCGTGTCTGGCGTGCTGCTGGCGCCGCTGGTGCTGGTGCTGGCCCTGGCCGCGCTGGCCCAACAACTGCGTGACCAGCCGCTGGTCACCGACGCCCTGCGCGGCATGGGTGTGGCGGCCGCCGGGCTGGTGCTGTCGACGGCCGTCAGGCTGCTGGGCGGATTGAAGAAGAACGCGCTGGGGGTGGTGGCCTGCGCGGCATTCGCGACCCTGACAGCCGCAGCCGTCGGCCTGCTGCGCTGGCCGCTGGTCCACGTCGTGCTGGGCTTGGGCAGTGTCGCCATCGCTGCCGCTTGGTGGCGCCTGAAACCATGAGCATGCTGACCGCTTTGCTGATCGGCACCAATGCCTTGGGCTTCGCAGACTGGTTGTCGCTGTTCACCCATTTCATGGTGTTGTCACTGCTGGCCGTGGGCGGCGCCATCACCACGGTGCCCGACATGCAGCGCCTGGTGGTGCGCGAACAAGGCTGGCTGAGCGACGCCGAATTCACCGCCTCGGTGGCCCTGGCGCAGGCCGCGCCAGGGCCCAATGTGCTGTTCGTGGCGGTCATCGGCTACAACGTCGGCGGCCTGGCCGGCGTGCTGGCCACCATGGCCGGCACGCTGTTGCCGTCCACCACACTGGCGCTGCACGCCACCCGCTGGGGCGACAAGAACCGCGCATCGCGTGGCCTGCGGGCCTTCACCACCGGGATGGCCCCGCTGACCATCGGCCTGCTGATTTCCACCGGCTGGATCCTGCTGGAGCCCACGCGCAGCCATTGGCTCAACGCCAGCGTGCTGGTGGCCTTCACGCTGCTGCTGATGCTGCGCACGCGGCTGAGTGCGCTGTGGCCGATAGCCGCCGGCGCGCTGGCCGGCTTGATGGGCTGGGTCTAGGCCGGTACCGCGCCAGCCCGGCTCAAACACCATGCGCAAGCTGCTGATCGGTCTGCCCCTGCTGGCGCTGGCCGTCTACCTGCTGCTGATTGCCGCGCTGGCCTGGGGCCAGGAACGCCTGCTGTTCCAGCCGCAGCACCTGCCCGCCGATTACCGCTTCGAAACCACCGCCGATGTGCACGAGCTCAACGTGGCGGTGCCCGGAGCACAGCTGAACGCGCTGCACCTGCGCCTGCCCCACCCCGACGGCGTGGTCTTCTTCCTGCACGGCAACGGCGGCAGCCTGGCCAACTGGTTTGTCAACATCGACTACTACCGGCGGCTGAACCTGGACCTGTTCATGCTGGACTACCGCGGCTATGGCAAGAGCACGGGCCGCATCGAAAACCAGGCGCAGCTGCAGGCCGATGTGCGCGCTGCCTGGGATGCCATCGCCCCGCAGTACGCCGGCAAGCGCCGGGTGGTCTACGGCCGTTCACTGGGCAGCGGCCTGGCCGCGATGCTGGCGGCCGACGTGCAGCCCGAACTGACGGTGCTGGCGTCGCCCTACTTCAGCATGCAGGACCTGGCGCACGGCCACTACCCCTGGGTGCCCACGGCCGTGCTGCGCTACCCGCTGCGCACCGACCTGGCCTTGCCGCGCATCCAGGGCGCGGTGCTGCTGGTGCACGGCGAGCGCGACACCCTGATCCCGCCCGACAACAGCCGGCGCCTGCAGGCGCTGCTGCCCCGCGCGCGGCTGCTGTGGGTGCCGCAGGCGGCGCACAACGACCTGCAGGAATTCCCGGCCTACCTGGACGGCCTGGCCGCCGCACTGAAGTCGCCCTGAGCCGGCGTGGTGCGCCAGTCTCGGGCCTCAGATACGGCGCTGCTGCCCCGCCCAATACGGCTCACGCAGCTTGCGCTTGAAGACCTTGCCGGTGTCTTCGCGCGGCAGTTGTTCGTGCAGCGTCAGCTGGCGCGGCAGCTTGTAGTCGGCCAGGCGCGGTTTCAGGTACGCGCGCACGGTTTCGGCATTCACCACCGCGCCCGGCTCGGGCTGCAC
>JAYVBO010000153.1:0-4142 GCA_043750435.1 Betaproteobacteria bacterium
AGGACAACAGCCCAGCCACCGCCACCGCGCCACCCATGGCCAGCGCAGCGGCCGGCGCGGCCTGGTTCAGCCGCCCCCACTCCCAACCGCCTGCGGCCATCAGGGCCAGCGTCAGCAGGGCGAAGGGCCAGCGGCTGGCCGCCATCAGCGTCGCCAGCAGAACGGCCACAAGAACAAGAGCGGTGATGACGCGCTGGCGCAGCATTTCAAGTGCCCTCGGGCACCACGGGCTGGGGCCGGATGGTGCCGAAGCGGCGGTCGCGCTGGGCGTAGGCCTGCAGCGCGGCGTCGATCTCGGCGACGCCGAAATCGGGCCACAGGCATTCGGTGAAGAAGAGCTCGGAGTACGCCGCCTGCCAGAGCAGGAAATTGCTGATGCGCATTTCCCCACCGGTGCGGATGAACAGATCGGGGTCGGGCGCGAAGGACAGCGCCATGTGCCTGGACAACCAGTCTTCGTCCAATTCCTCGGGGCGCAGGCCCGCAGCCATGGCGGCCCGGCAGGCTTGCACCACGTCCCAACGGCCACCATAGTTGAAGGCCACGGCCAGCGTGATACGGGTGTTGTGCTGGGTCAGTTTTTCGGCGTGTTCCCAGGCCTGGCGCAGCTTGTCGGACACCGCCGAGCGGTCACCGACGATGCGGATGCGCACGCCGTCGCCGGCCAGTTTGGTGAGGTACTTCGACACCGCCACCAGCACCAGGCTCATCAAGCCCGAAACCTCTTCGGTGGGCCGCTTCCAGTTCTCGGATGAAAAGGCGAAAACGGTCAGGCACTGCACGCCGCGGTCGGCAAAGATGTTCACCGCCTGCACCAGCGCGTCCACACCCTGCTTGTGGCCGAAGAAACGCGGCATGAAACGCTTGCGCGCCCAGCGGCCGTTGCCGTCCATGACGACGGCCACATGGCGCGGCACGGCGGCAGAACTGTCAGCCGCAGCGCCCGTAGCGGGCTTGGATGCGTGGGCTTCGGCGGTTGGCACGGCGCGGTTCACGGGGGCGATCAAACCGCCATCACTTCCGCTTCCTTGCCCTGCACCAGCCTGTCAATTTCGGCGATGGTGCGGTCGGTCAGGCGCTGCACCTCGTCTTGCGTGCGGCGCTCGTCGTCTTCGCTGGCCGTCTTGTCCTTGAGCATCTTCTTCAGTTGCTCATTGGCCTCGCGGCGCACACCGCGCACGGCAATCTTGGCGTCTTCGCCGGCATTGCGCACGACCTTGGTGAGTTCCTTGCGGCGCTCTTCGGTCAAACCGGGCATGGGCACGCGCAGCAATTCACCTTGCGAAGACGGATTCAAACCCAGGTCGGATTCGCGGATGGCGCGTTCGATCTTCGCCGCCATGGCCTTTTCCCAGGGCTGGACGCTGATCGTGCGGGCGTCCATCAGGCTGACGTTGGCCACTTGGCTGATCGGCACCATCGAACCGTAGTAATCGACATGCACCTGGTCGAGCAAACCCGGGTGGGCACGGCCGGTACGGATCTTGTGCAGTTCGCCTTTGAACGACTCAATGGACTTGGCCATCTTCTGCTCGGCGGTCTTCTTGATCTCAGGTAGGGACATGGCGCGGGGCTCTCCTCAAACGTGGACCAAAGTGCCTTCGTCTTCGCCCATCACCACGCGCTTGAGCGCGCCGGGCTTGAAGATGCTGAACACCTTGATCGGCAGCTTCTGGTCGCGGCAGAGCGCGAAAGCGGTCGCGTCCATCACCTGCAGGTGTTGGGCGATGGCCTCGTCGAAGCTGATGCTGTTGTAACGCGTGGCCGTGAGATCCTTGTTGGGATCGGCCGAATACACACCGTCCACCTTGGTGGCCTTGAGCACGATCTCGACGCCCATTTCGGCGCCGCGCAAAGCGGCCGCGGTGTCGGTGGTGAAGAAGGGATTGCCGGTGCCGGCTGCGAAGACCACGACCTTGCCTTCTTCGAGGTACTGCAAAGCCTTGGGCCGCACATAGGGCTCAACAACTTGCTCAATGCTGATGGCTGACATCACGCGAGCCGTCATGCCTTCCTGGCGCATGGTGTCGGCCAGCGCCAGTGCATTCATCACCGTGGCCAACATGCCCATGTAGTCGGCGGTGGCGCGGTCCATGCCGACCGCGCCCCCGGCCACGCCGCGGAAGATGTTGCCGCCACCGATGACCACGGCCACCTCGCAGCCCAGCAGGGTCACTTCCTGCACCTCACGCACCATGCGGACGATGGTCGAACGGTTGATCCCGTAGGCGTCTTCGCCCATCAAGGCCTCGCCCGAAAGCTTCAACAAGATGCGCTTGTAGGCCGGCACAGATCAACTCCCAGGGTCAAACAGACAGTGTAAACGTGCCCGGCCACACGGCCCGGCAAGCTCGAGGCGGGTCTAGCAGACGGTCATTGCGCTTTGGCGGCGGCCACTTGGGCGGCCACTTCGGCGGCGAAGTCGTCGACCTTCTTCTCAATGCCCTCGCCCACCACATACAGCGTGAAGCCGGCCACCTGAGTGGCCTTTTCCTTGAGCATCTGTTCGACGGTCTGCTTGTCGTTCTTGACGAAGGACTGGTTGAGCAGCGAGACCTCTTTCAGGAACTTCTGCACCGAGCCTTCGACGCGCCTGGCGACGATTTCCGGCGACTGCGCCGACTTGCCGGCGGCGACCGCAGCGGCGGAGTCTTCAGCGGCCTTTTCGGCGGCCACGCGGCGCTCGACTTCGATCAGATCGGCCGACACATCGCTGGTGGCCAGCGCCTTGGGCTTCATCGCGGCCACGTGCATCGCGACGTCCTTGGCCGCGACTTCGTCACCGGTGAATTCCACCAGCACGCCGATGCGGGTGCCGTGCAGGTAGCTGGCGATCTGGCCGCCACCGGCATGGCGCTTGAAACGGCGGATCGACATGTTCTCGCCGATCTTGCCGATCAGGCCCTTGCGCACGTCTTCCAAGGTGGGGCCGAAGCCGTCCTGGCTGTAGGCCAGCGCCGACAGCGCGGCCACATCGGCCACATCGTTGGCGGCCAGCAAGTTCGCTGCGGCCTGGGCGAAGGCCAGGAAAGAGTCGTTCTTCGTGACGAAGTCGGTTTCGCAATTGATCTCGACCATCGCGCCCGTGCTGCCTGAAACAGCAGCGGTGATCACGCCTTCAGCCGTAACACGCGAGGCGGCCTTGCCAGCCTTGTTGCCCAGCTTGACGCGCAGGATCTCTTCAGCGCGCGTGGCGTCGCCTTCGGCTTCAGTCAGTGCCTTCTTGCACTCCATCATTGGGGCGTCGGTCTTGGCGCGCAGCTCGGCGACCATGCTTGCAGTGATTGCAGCCATCGTGTTCTCCATTCGGTAGCTAACCCGAGCGCGGCGGTCCGCAGACGACGCACGCAGGCACAAAAAAGATCGGCCTGCACACCCCTCGGGCGCGCAGGCCGGCGCTCAGTCGATCAGGACTCTTCGCTGACTTCGACGAACTCGTCGCCGGCGGCGGAAACAGCCTGCACCACGTCGCTCGTGGCGTTGGCGCGGCCTTCCAGCACGGCGTCGGCCACCGACTTGGCGTACAGCGCCACGGCCTTGGCCGAGTCGTCGTTGCCAGGAATGACGTAGTCAATGCCGATGGGCGAGTGGTTGGTGTCGACGATGCCGATGATGGGAATACCCAGCTTCTTGGCTTCCAGCACGGCTATCTTGTGGTACCCGACGTCGATGATGAACATCGCGTCCGGCAAGGACGTCATGTCCTGGATGCCGCCGATGTCCTTTTCGAGCTTGATCAGCTCGCGTTCGAACATCAGGCCTTCCTTCTTGATCATCAATTCGGTGCCGGCTTCCTTGGTCGCCTGCATGTCCTTGAGCTTCTTCAAGGAACCCTTGACGGTCTTGAAGTTGGTCATCATGCCGCCCAGCCAACGCTGGTCAACGTATGGCATGCCGCAACGGCCGGCTTCCATGGCGATGACTTCGCGCGCCTGGCGCTTGGTACCAATCATCAGGATGGTGCCGCGCTTGGCGGACAGCTGGCGGATGAACTTCATCGCGTCCTCGAAGAGCGGCTGCGTCTTCTCGAGGTTGATGATGTGGATCTTGTTGCGATGGCCGTAGATGTACGGGGCCATCTTGGGGTTCCAGAAGCGTGTTTGGTGGCCGAAATGGACACCCGCTTCCAGCATTTCGCGCAT
>JAYVBO010000154.1:0-1755 GCA_043750435.1 Betaproteobacteria bacterium
TGGAAGACCACCAGCGTGCCGGCCGCTACTGGCAGCGGGACCGCCTGATCGCTGGCGGGCCAGGGCGTGGCGTCCAGCGCCTGCATGCGCAGCGTGCCGGCCGCGTGGTCGCAGCGGTACTGCTCACGCAAGACGCCGCGCGGGCCGCGGTGGCCGCCGGGCTCCACCCACAGGCAGCCGTTGTCCAGCGTGGCGTCTTCCAGCGCGAACCAGAAGGTGGTCACGGTCTGCGGCGTGGTGACGAAGAAGCTGGCGTCCTGGTGCCAGCCCACTTCACCGCCGATGCGCGGCTGCTTGAAGATCAGCTGGCTCTGCCAGACCTGCGGGTCTTGCAGGCCCAGATCAGCGGCCAGCGCCGCCAGTTCGGGGCCGTGCGAATAGGCTGTGAAGACCGCGTCCAGGTCGTGCAGGGCGTGGCCGATCTTGTTGATGGACTGCGCCTTGAGCACGCGCAGGCGGCCGGCGTCGTCCAGCGCTTCTTCCTCGAAGAAGCAGCGCACGGCGGCGGCCGATTCCAGCAGCGCGGCGTCGGCCACCAGGCTGCGGTCGCGGGTGGAAAAGCGGCTGGCGCTGGCGCTGGGCTCGAAGGCTGCCACCAGCGCGTGGGCGCGGGCCACGGCCGCCGCGCAGGCAGCCGGCGACTTGAAGCCGGGCAGGACGAGGTAGCCCTGGTCGTGCCAGGCGGCGATCTGTTGGGTGTCAAGCATGCTTGATTGTTGCGTGGATGTTGCACTGCGCCATCGACTGGGCACTTGCACACAGCCTGGTCACGACGCGCGGGCCGCTGGGCGGCATCATCTGAAGGTATCCCACCGAACCCCGCAGGAGTTTTCATGAACCGTACCCGCCGAGCCCCTCATTTTGTTCGCGCCTTGCAGCCCCACCACGCGCTGGCGGCGGTCACGCTGGCCGTGCTGCAGATGGGCGCGGCGGCGCAGACGGCCACCCCCGGCCAACTGCAGACCATCACCGTGACGGCCGAGCGCCGCATTGAAAACATCCGTGAAGTGCCCAGCGCCGTCAGCGCGCTGCAGGGCGAGGTGCTGGACGTGCTGAACACCAGCGGCCAGGACGTGCGCCTGCTCAGCGGCCGCGTGCCCAGCCTGAACGTCGAATCGTCTTTCGGCCGTGCCTTTCCGCGCTTCTACATCCGCGGCTACGGCAACACCGACTTCCGCCTGAACGCTTCGCAGCCGGTTTCGCTGGTCTATGACGACGTGGTGCAAGAGAACCCCATCCTGAAGGGCTTCCCGATTTTCGACGTCGACCGCGTTGAAGTGCTGCGCGGCCCGCAGGGCACGCTCTTCGGCCGCAACACGCCGGCCGGCGTGGTGAAGTTCGATTCGGTCAAGCCGACCAAGAAGCTCGAGGGCTACGGCAGCATCGGCTTCGGCACCTACCAGACGGTCAACGCCGAAGGCGCCGTCAACGTGCCGCTGGGCACCGACATGGCCATGCGCGTTTCGTTGCTGAACCAGACCCGCGACGACTGGGTGAAGAACACCTACGCTGCCGGCCCGACGCAAAAACTCGAGGGCTACCGCGACAGCGCCCTGCGCGCGCAGTGGCTGTATGACGGCGGCAACGCGCTGAACGTACTGGCCAATGTCCACGCCCGTGATTACAAGGGTTCGGCCCGTTTGTTCCGCGCCAACATCATCCAGCCGGGTACGAACAACCTGGTGGCGGGCTTCGACCCGGCCAGCATTTCCATCGACGGCAAGAACACGTCTGAAGTGCAGAACTACGGCGGCA
>JAYVBO010000155.1:0-4136 GCA_043750435.1 Betaproteobacteria bacterium
CCGTCGGCCGACGAGCTGGCCATGCTGGACATGACCGCCACCCCGCGTGAGGTCGGCAGCCGCTTGTCCTGCCAGATTGAACTGAGCGCCGCGCTGGACGGCCTGCGCGTGCGCCTGCCCGTCACCCAATACTGAAACCGAAATCCGAGGAGAGCCTTTTGAAGCTGCTTGAAACTGGTGCCAAGTTCTGCGCCGTGCTGGCCGGCGTGCTGTTGACCGTGATCACCCTGATGACCTGCGTCAGCCTGATCGGGCGCAACACTGCGGGCTGGACCATCGTCGGCGACTTCGAACTGTCGGGCTCGGCGGCCGGCGCTGCCATCGCGCTCTTCATGCCCTGGTGCCAGGTCAAGCGCGGCAACATCATGGTCGACTTCTTCACCGCCAAGGCCAGCGCCGCCACGCAAGCCAAGCTGGACCGCTTCGGCGCGCTGCTGCTGGCGCTGGCGATGGGCCTCATGACCTGGCGCACCGGCGTGGGGGGCTTGAGCGCCTGGCGCAACCAGTCGGGCTCGATGATGCTGGGCTTCCCGGACTGGGTGGTCTATGCCTTCATGGTGCCGGCGCTGGCGCTGACGGCCCTGATCGCCTTCACGCAGGCCATCCGCGGCTTCGACGGCTTCAACGTGGAGTCCGCCGCATGAGCTTGAGCCCCTTGACCCTGACGCTGATCATCTTCGCGGTGATGCTGCTGCTGATGGCGCTGCGCACGCCCATCGCCATTGCCATGTTCGCCGCCGGCGTGGTCGGCTACGTGCTGCAGGCCGGCTGGCTGCCGCTGGCCAGTTTCCTGAACACCCAGGCCTTCGCGCGCTTTGCCAGCTACGACCTGAGCGTCATCCCGCTGTTCATCCTGATGGGCAACTTCGCCACCCAGGGTGGCATTTCGCGGGCGCTGTTCGGCTTTGCTGCGGCGGTGATGTCGCGCTTCAAGGGCGGGCTGGCGATGGCCGCCGTGATGGCCTGCGCGGCCTTCGGCGCCATCTGCGGCAGCAGCGTGGCCACGGCCGCCACCATCACCCAGGTGGCGCTGCCCGAGATGCGCCGCGCCGGCTATTCGGGCCGGCTGGCCACCGGCACGCTGGCTGCGGGCGGCACGCTGGGCATCCTGATTCCGCCTTCGGTGCCGTTGGTCATCTACGCCATCCTGGCCGAGCAGAACATCGCTAAGCTGTTCGCTGCGGCCATGGTCCCGGGGATCATCGCGATGCTGGGCTACATGGTCGCCATCGCCATCTATGTGCGGGTGGTGCCGGGCCATGCGCCCGAGCAGGAAGACGCGCCCAAGCTGACGCTGCAGGCGCTGTCGGGCATCGGCCCCATCGCCATCATCTTCGTCATCGTCTTCGGCGGCATCTACGGCGGGCTGTTCACGCCCACCGAGGGCGCGGCGGTGGGTGCGGCGGCCACCTTCTTCGCGGCGCTGGCCAAGCGCGAGATCACCTGGGACAAATTCAAGAACTGCTTCTATTCCACCGCCGAAACGTCGGCCATGATCTTCCTGATCTTCCTGGGCGCCGACCTGATGAACGCCGCGCTGGCGCTGACGCAGGTGCCCGGGCAACTGGCCGGCATCGTGCAGGCCTGGGGCCTGCCGCCGGTGATGGTGGTGGCGGCCATCATGCTGTTCTATGTGGTGCTGGGCAGCGTGATGGACGAACTCAGCATGATCCTGCTGACCATCCCCATCTTCTTCCCGATGATCATGGGCCTGGACTTCGGCATGCCGAAAGAAAGCGTGGCGATCTGGTTCGGCATCATGGTGCTGATGACGGTGGGCTTCGGCATGCTGGCGCCGCCGGTGGGGCTCAACGTCTACGTCGTCAACAGCATGGCCCAGGGCGTGCCCATCGCCGAAAGCTACCGCGGTGTGATGCCCTTCCTGATCAGCGACACCATCCGCACGGTGCTGCTGCTGCTCTTCCCGTCGATCAGCCTGTGGCTGGTGAAGTACATCGGTTAGCGGCTGCAGTTAGGGATATGCCGCAGTCGGCAGCCCTTCCTTGTGCCGCATCATCAGTGACGACTCGCGCGGCATGAACCGCGCGAGCAACTGGAGACAAGACATGCAACGACACACCCTCGCGGCCCGCTGGGCTGCGCTGACCGCTGCGGCACTGCTGGCCGCCTGCAACAGCAGCGACCCCCTGCCCGGCGACACCACCATCACCACCCTGTCCAACCGCGCTGACCTGATCAGCGGTGGTTCCGCCTTGGTGGAGATCAACCTGCCGGCCGGCGCCCTCTCCAGTTCCCTGGTCGTGGACCTGGACGACACCAACATCAGTTCCAGCTTCGTCAAGGGCAGCGACGGCCGCATCCTGGGCGTCGTCAAGGGCCTGAAGACCGGCGCCAACACCCTGCGTGCGCGTGCCGTGGACGGCCAATTCGCTGGCGCCACGCTGACCATCACCAACGCGCCCATCGGCGGCCCGGTGCTGCTGTCAGCGCAGACCACGCCCTGGGTGTGTGCCACGCCCACCGCGGTGGCCGCCGCCGGCAACACGCCCGCTTCGAACGGCAGCGGCCTGAGCACCAGCGCCACCGACGCGCAGTGCAACATCGCCACCGAGTTCAAGCTGTTCTACCGCACCACCACGGCGGGTTGTTCGACGGCCTTGCCCGACCCGACGCCGCCTGCAGTGGCAGCCGCCAACAACTGCTTCAAGCCCTACACCGTGGGCGTCACGCCCACCGACCTGGCCACCACCACGACCACGGCCGGCGTGACCGTGCCCTACATCGTGCGCGTGGAGCGCGGCACCCTCAACCGCGGCATCTACGACATCGTGGTGCTCTTCGACCCCACCAAGACCACCGCCTGGACGCCGCTTTCGCCGCAGGCCCAGTGGAACGGCAAGGTGGTGTACAGCTTCGGCGCCAGCACCGGCCAGCCGCGGCTGCAATACCGAACCGAGCAGAACTGGGCCGACGACGCGGCCCTGTCGCGCGGCTTCATGGTGGTCGACCACAGCCTGACCGATTCGCTCTACAACAGCAACCGCGTGCTGGTGGCCGAGACGCTGATGATGATGAAAGAGCACATCACGCGCAGCTACGGTCAGATCAAGTACACGCTGGGCAATGGCTGCTCGGGCGGCTCAATTCAGCAGAACACCATCGCGTCCACCTTCCCCGGTTTGCTAGACGGCCTGCAGCCCAGTTGCGACTACCCCGACAGCATCACCACCGGCCTGGAAGTCATCGACTGCGTGTTGTTGGTGAACTTCTACGCCGGCACCGACTGGACCGCGTTGATGGCCGGCAAGACACAGGCCGAAATCAATGCCAAGAAGACGGCCATCAACGGCCATCTGGACCAGGTCGGCTGCCAGTCTTGGAACAACGCCTTCGGCTTCAATGGCAAGCCCGGCAACTATGTGCGCACGCTGGTGCTGGACGCCACAACCGGTGCGATGGGCACCATCCCTGGCGAGGCCACGCGCAACAACTGCCTGCTGCCGGCGGCGCTGGTTTACGACGCGGTCACCAACCCCGGCGGCACGCGCTGCGGCGATGCTGATCTGTCCACTTCGGTGTGGGGCAGCACGGCCAATACCTTGGCTGCCAGCGGCACGCGGGCGCTGCAGACCGGCGATAACGTGGGTCTGCAGTACGGGCTGAAAGCATTGCTGGCGGGCAGCGTCACGCCTGAAGAGTTCGTGACCTTGAACGAGAAAATAGGCGGCATGGACACTGACAGCAACCGCACCGTGGCCCGTTCCGTGGCCGACGCGGCGGCACTGGACATCGCCTACAAGGCGGGCATCGTGTCCAGCGGCAAGAACCTGGGCAAGCTGCCCATCATCGATTCACGCGGATGGGACGAAACCGGCATCCACTACATCTGGCGCAGCTATTCCGAACGGGCCCGCATCGCCGCGTCCAACGGCGGCAACAGCGGCAACCAGGTCATCTGGCGCTATGGCACCGGCCTGCTGCCCGGCACCGCGGCGCAAGTGAATGCCGTGACCGTGGCCTCGTTGACGACCATGGACACCTGGCTCAGCGCCCTGCTGACCAGCGCGCCCAAGACCTGGCTGAACGGCGAGCGCACGCAAGCGCAAGTCATCGCGGCCAAGCCTGCTGCGGCGGTGGACCTGTGCTACCTGACCGGCGACTCCACCTTCGCCACC
>JAYVBO010000156.1:0-1754 GCA_043750435.1 Betaproteobacteria bacterium
GGCCTGCAACTGGCCGCTATCCAGACGCCGTGGTTCGCGGTCGATGACACACAGGGTGCCCATGCGCTGGCCGTCGGCCAGCGCTAGCGGCACGCCGGCGTAAAAGCGGATGTGCGGTTCGGCCAGCACCAAGGGGTTGTCGGCAAAGCGCGGGTCGGCTGCGGCGTCGTGCACTTCGAGTGGCTCGTGCTCAAGGATGGCGTGGGCGCAGAAGGCTTGATCGCGCGGCGTCTCGTTGACCCCGGGCAGGCCGACGTTGGCCTTGAACCATTGGCGTTCGGCGTCGACCAGGCTGAGCAGCGCGATCGGCGTGCCGCACAGTTGTGAGGCCAGTCGCGCCAGCTCGTCGAACAGCGGCTCGGGGGCGCTGTCCAGCACCACAAGCTCGTGCAGGCGCTGCAGGCGTGAGGTTTCGTCAGGCGGCAGCGGTACGGCGGTCATGGGCACACTGTGCCGGAAATTGGGCCGCTCCAGCGCGGGAAGATGCACCGTTCAAACGAACTTCATTGGCGTTGTGGCGTCCATGGGGGGCGCCTGAAGTAGAGCCCGACCGAGGTGTGCGCCGCGGGCTCAACGCCCGCCGAACATCATCCGCCGCGCCAGCCAGGCCTTCACCGGCGGCAGCGCTTCCAATGCGGCCAGCCCCAGGCCGCGCGCGGTGGCGGCGCCGGGCAGGGTCCAGGTGAAGCTGCGGGCCAGGAAGTCGGTGGTGACGATGGTGGTCCAGCGGTCGGCGGCGCGGGCCCATTCCACGCGCTTCAGGGCGGCGTCCAGGTCGTCGGTCCAGCGCAGCACGCTGACCAGTTCGTGGGCGTCGCGCAGGCCCAGGTTCAGGCCCTGGCCGGCCACCGGGTGCAGGGTCTGCGCGGCGTTGCCGATGCGCACGGTGCGGCCTTCGACCAGGCTGCGTTCGGCATTCAAACCCAGCGCGAAAGACTTCAGCGGTGACAGCGACGTCAGCCGCCCGGCTTCCGGCGGAAACAGGGTGTTCAGCACCGCCAGGCGCTGCGCGGTGTCCAGTTCGCGTACCGGGTCGTCGGCATCGGGCACGCACCAGACCAGCGCTGCACGCAGCGTGCCGTCGGCCGCGGCGGGCAGCGGCAGCAGGGCGGCCGGGCCTTGCCGGGTGAAGCGCTCGAAGGCGCAGCCGGGGTTTGCGCCGGCCAGCGCCACCGTGCCCACCCAGGCGGTCTGGCCGTAGGCAGCGGCCACGGCCTTGCGGGCCTGATCGGCGAAGACGCCGCCTTCGGCCACCACCGCCAGGTCGAAGCGCTCGGCGATGCCGGCGTCCACCTCCACGCCGTCAGGCACCGCCTTCAGCGCCTGCACCGGCGCACCGAAGCGCGTGTGCAAGCGGTCAGGCTGCGCGGCGGCTGCGGCCAGCCAGGCCTGCTGCAGCGGCGCCACCAGGGCGCCGTAGCTCAGCACCGCGCCCAGTTGCGCCACGCCGAGTTCGGCGGCGCGTATGTGCACCTGCGCGGCGCCCAGCGTGGGCGGCTGCTGCGACACATGCACTTCGGTGATGGCCTGGGCCTGCGCGGCGGCACCCGCCCAGGCACCCAGGCGCTGCAGGAACTGCACGCTGCCCAGTGACAGCGCCAGGGTGCGCGGGTCGGCGGCCACGTCGCGGTCCAGCGGGCGGGCGTCGAAGAGGGTGATGTGGGCGTGCGGCAGCAGTTGCTGCGCGTGCAGCGCCAGCGCCAGGCCCACCGGGCCGGCGCCCACCACTGCTATCTGACAGGCTGTGTTGGCCA
>JAYVBO010000157.1:0-4132 GCA_043750435.1 Betaproteobacteria bacterium
TGGGGAAGGCGTAGGGCAGGGCGGCCAGCGTCAGCAGCGGGCCGCTGACCGAACCGGCGTGCAGCGTGCCGCTGTCCAGCATGGCAATTTTCAGTTCCACCAGGCCCAGCGCGCCGCCGCCCGGCGCCGTGCCAGCCAACACCACCATGCCGGCGGGTTGTTCGGTGTCGGCGCTGTGGAAAACCTCTTGCCCCGGCGCCAGATCGGCGGCGGCGGCCACCCCGTAAGCCCGCCGTTTCAGCGTGCCCCGGTACTGGCTGCGTGCCACGATTTCCTGGCCCGGGTAGCAGCCTTTCTGGAAATTCACGCCGCCGACCAGTTCCAGGTTGATCATCTGCGGCACAAACTGCTCGGTCGTTGCGGCCACCACGCGCGCCACGCCGCTTTGCACTTCCAGGCCGGCCCACAGGGCGGCGTCCAGCCTGGGCACGACGGGTGCGTCAACGCCCGCACCCAGGTAACGCGCGGTGACGGCGCCGTCGGCCGCCAGGGCATCGGGCAGACGGATCCAGGCACCCGCCGCCTGCGGCGCGATTTGCCAAGCCGCGCTGGGCAGTTCGGTGCCGTCCAGCGCGCCATGCAGCACACCTGCCAGCCCCCAAAGCGGCAGCTCGGCGCTGGCGTCGCTGAGCTTGCATTTCGCGCGCAGCACGAACATCGACAGGCGCTTCAGCGCGGTGGGCAGCAAATCGGCGCTGCAGGCCAGCAGCACCTCGTCGGCCGACGGCGACCAGATCACGAAAGTGGCCAGCAAGCGGCCTTTCGCTGAACAGTAACCGGCCAGCCGCGCCGTGCCCGGCTGCAGGTGTTCCACGTCTTGGGTCAACTGGCCGTGCAGGAATTTGCGGGCCTCTTCACCCTGCGCACGGATCACGCCCCAGTCGGTCAAACGCAGGGCGCCGTGCGGGGCGGAAGTGGGGCTGGCGGGCGGGGCGCTGTTCATGGGCTCATTATCATCAGCCGCCATGGCGCGTCGTGCTTCGGGGTCTCGTTGGGTGGTCACTTTGCTGGCGGCTTTGCTGCTGGCTGGGGGCGGCGTGGTTGCTGCGGGCTGGTGGTGGATTGAACGGCCCTTGCCGCTGGCCGGCGCCACGGCCGAACTGTCGATCGAAGCCGGCACCACGCCGCGCGACGTCGCGCAAGCCTGGGTGCAGGCCGGCGTGCAAGCGCCGCCCACGCTGCTCTACGCTTGGTTCCGCGTGTCGGGGCAGGCGCGGCGCATCCGGGCCGGCAGCTACGAAATCGACGCCGGCACGTCACCGCGCCGGCTGCTGGCCAAGATGGTGCTGGGCGACGAAGCGCTGGAACACGTCCGCTTCATCGAAGGCTGGACGCTGCGCCAGGTGCGGGCGGAACTGGCCAGCGCACCGGCCCTCAAGCCCGCCAGTGCCGGCCTGAGCGACGCCGACCTGATGACCGCGCTGGGCGCACCGGGCGTGGCCGGTGAAGGCCGTTTCTTCCCCGACACCTACGCCTACAGCCGCGGCGTCAGCGACCTGACCGTGCTCAAACGCGCCCAACGCGCGATGCAGCACAAGCTGGCCGCCGTGTGGGCCGAACGCGCGCCCGACACGCCGTTGAAGTCGGCCGACGAGGCGCTGATATTGGCTTCGATTGTCGAGAAAGAAACCGGCGCGGCGACAGACCGCGGCCTGGTGGCCGGCGTTTTCGCCAACCGCCTGCGCATCGGCATGCCGCTGCAGACCGACCCGACCGTCATCTACGGCCTGGGCGCGGCTTACGACGGCCGTCTGCGCAAGCGCGATTTGCTGGCCGACACGCCCTTCAACACCTACACGCGCGGCGGTTTGCCGCCCACGCCCATCGCCCTGCCGGGGCTGGCCTCGCTGCGCGCAGCGGTGCGGCCGGACGCCACCCAGGCGCTTTACTTCGTGGCCCGCGGCGACGGCAGCAGCGCCTTCAGCGCCAACCTGGCCGAACATAATCGCGCGGTGAACCAATACCTGAGATCCCCGCGGTGACCGCCGCTGTGAAGCCCGGCCGCTTCATCACCTTTGAAGGCATAGACGGCGCCGGCAAAAGCTCGCACATCGAGGCCCTGGCGGCGTGGCTGCGCGGCCGCGAGCACGAAGTCCTGGTCACCCGCGAACCGGGCGGTACGCCCCTGGCCGAGCGCCTGCGCGAACTGGTGCTGCACACGCCCATGGACCCGCTGACCGAAGCCCTGCTGGTCTTCGCCGCGCGGCGCGACCATGTGCAGCAACAGATCGAACCCGCCCTGGCGCGCGGCGCCACCGTGCTGTGCGACCGGTTTACCGACGCCAGCTTCGCCTACCAAGGCAGCGGGCGCGGTTTTTCGCTGGACGTGCTGACGCAATTGGAAACCTGGGTGCAGCAAGGCCGCCACCCCGACCTGACCTTGCTGTTCGTGGCCTCGCCGGCCACCGCCGCAGCACGCCGGGCTACGGCGCGTGACCCTGACCGTTTCGAGTCGCAAGACCTGGCCTTTTTCGAACGCGTCAGCGCCGGCTACGCACAGCGCGTGGCACAGGCGCCGCTGCGCTACGCCCAACTGGACGCCGAACGCGACAAGGCGGCGGTCTGGGCGCAAATCGAAGCCGCCATGCAGGGATGTGGCTGGTGGTGACCTCAGCGACGCCGGCCCTGGCCTTGGTGGCCGACGAGCAGGGCGGCCTGCCGCTGCCCTGGTTGGCACCGCCGCTGGCCGACGCGCTGGCCACGCAACGCGGCCACGCCCTGCTGGTGCACGGCTCGCCGGGCGTGGGCGCGCTGCCCTACGCGCTAACGCTGGCGCAGGCCTGGCTGTGCGAGGGCGCGGGCGCCCAGCCCCGGTCCGGCCCCTGCGGCCGCTGCGCGGCTTGCCACCTGGTGCGCATTCATCTGCACCCGGACCTGATGGTGCTGATGCCCGAAACCTTGCGCCGCGCCTTCGACTGGCCGCTGGTCGACGACAAGGTGGATGGCGACGACGCCAAGCGCAAGCCCAGCAAGCAGATCCGCATCCAGGAAGTGCGTGGGCTGATCGACTGGTCCACGAAAACCAGCTCGCGCGGGCGTGGCAAGGTGGCGGTACTGCACCCGGCCGATGCGCTGAACCTGCAGTCGGCCAACGCCTTGCTGAAAACGCTGGAAGAGCCGCCCGTTGGCACGCGGCTGCTGCTGACCACGGCCGACCCCGCGCAGTTGCTGCCCACCGTGCGCAGCCGCTGCCAGCTGCAGGTGCTGGCAGCGCCACCCGCCGACATGGCCGCCACCTGGCTGGCCAGCCAGGGGCTGGCGCAGGCCGACGTGCTGTTGGCCGCCTGCAGCGGGCGCCCTTTGGACGCGCTGGCTCTGGCGCAAGCTGGTGTCGACGGCGAGACCTGGGCCGCCCTGCCGGGCGCCGTCGCGCGCGGCCATGCGGCCGCGCTGGCCGGCTGGCCGGTGCCGCGCGCGCTGGACGCGCTGCACAAGATCTGCCACGACGCCATGACCCTGGCCGCCGGGGGCGCGCCGCGCTATTTCCCCGCCGGCCGCGTGCCGCGCCATGGTGGTCTGCCTGCCTTGTCGGCCTGGTCGCTGGAGCTCGACCGCGTGGCTCGCCATGACGGCCATCCGTGGAACGAAGGCCTGTTGTTGGACACGCTGGTGCAGCAAGGCGCCGCCGCCTTGCGACCCGCAGCCGGTGGCGCGGCCGCCCGCAGCCCGGCTTCCAGGCCCCGGTTGGATACACTGACCCCATGAATGACCGCGTTCCTCCCCTAGCTGGTGCCCTGGCGCCGCGTGGCACACCCGCCACCCTGCCGGCCAGCACGGCGCGGCCCAGCGTCATCCAACTGGTCTTTCGCGAAAAAGGTGCGCTGTATGCCGCCTACATCCCGATCTTCTCTGACGGGGGCTTGTTCGTGCCAACACTGCGCGACTACCGCCTGGGCGAAGACATTTACCTGCTGTTGTCGCTGCCGGATGACCCGCAGCGCTTCCCGGTGGCCGGCAAGGTGGCCTGGCTGACACCGGCGAATGCGTCTGGCGGCCGCACACAGGGCGTGGGCGTGCGCTTTCCGAACGACGACAAGTCGCGCCAGCTGAAGGTCAAGATCGAGGAAGTGCTGGGCACCAGCATCCAGTCGGCCAAGCCGACGCAGACCCTTTGATCCTTGCCAGTCCGGCG
>JAYVBO010000158.1:0-1746 GCA_043750435.1 Betaproteobacteria bacterium
CTGTATGAATATACAGTCGCTGTCAGGAGACCCCCATGAGCCGCACCGAACACCGCACCCACTACACCCCCCGTTCTGACCACGTGCCGCATTGGGTGAGGCGGATCTGGGCCTGGTTCTGACCCCAGCAGGACCTTGCGGGCAGCCGCTATCCTTGCGGCATGACTGTCCCGCCCCAGCCTCCACCGGCACCCCAGCGGCGCAACCCGCTGCACGGCTTGACGCTGGAAACCATCGTCACCGAACTCTCGGCCCACTACGGCTGGCCCGGCTTGGCCGAACGCATTGCGCTTCGCTGCTTCAGCAGTGACCCCAGCGTGGCGTCGAGCCTGAAGTTCTTGCGCAAGACGCCCTGGGCACGCGAAAAAGTGGAAAGCCTCTACCTCTTCATGCTGCGCGAAACCAAGCGCGCCGGCCCTGCCGGCTGAGGCAGCGCCGCGCCGCGCCGTCACAATCGCCGGTTCGCCTGCCGCCGTTCGCGGCGCACCCAGCCCCCGTAGAAAGCACCCCAACGTCATGGCCATCCAATGGTTTCCCGGGCACATGCACGCGACCAAGAAAGCCATCGTCAAGCGGCTGCCCGACATCGATGTGGTCATCGAACTGCTCGACGCGCGCGCGCCCGGCTCCAGCGCCAACCCGCTGCTGGCCGAACTGGCTGGCAGCAAGCCGGCGCTGAAAGTGCTGAACAAGCAGGACCTGGCCGACCCGGCGCGCACCGCGCTGTGGCTGGCCCACTACCAGGCCCAGCCCGGCACCAACGCGCTGGCGCTGGACGCCAGTGCAACCGCGCCGGCCCGCCAGTTGATCGCCGCCAGCCGCGCGCTGGTGCCCTTGCGCGGCGGCATGGTCAAGCCGGTGCGGGTGCTGATCTGCGGCATCCCCAACGTGGGCAAGAGCACGCTGATCAACACCCTCATCGGCCAGCGCAAGGCCAAGACTGGCGACGAGCCCGGCATCACCAAGACCGAACAGCGCATCGCCCTGGCCAATGACTTCGACCTGTTCGACACGCCGGGCATGCTCTGGCCGCGCATCGTCGTCGAGCAGGCCGGCTACAACCTGGCCGCCACCGGCGGCATCGGCCGCAACGCCTACGACGAAGAAGAGGTGGCGATGGCCCTGCTGGCCAGCGTGCGCGGGCCCTATGCCGACCGTTTGCAGGCGCGCTACAAGCTGGCTGATTTTTCGGCCATCAGCGACGACCGGCTGCTGGCCGACATCGCCCGCAAGCGCGGCGGCCTGCTGCCCGGCGGCCAGGTGAACCTGCAGAAGGCGGCCGAGATCGTGATCAACGATTTCCGCTCGGGCGCCTTGGGTCGCATCACGCTGGAAACGCCGGACGAATACGCGCTGTGGGTGGCCGCCGGCTTGCAGCGCGAGGCCGAACGCCAGGAACGTGCTGCCGCGCGCACACGCAAGAAGCCGCCGCAGCGGGGTGGCGACGCCAGCGCGGCGAGTGGCCCTGTCGATGCGGGCGGTGAAGAGGACGGGCCGGCGCTGGCGTAACCTCCGCGCTCCGTTCACTGATCCGCCCCGCTGCCATGAAGTCGTCCCACCCGATCTGGAAACTCGTCCTGGCTTGCAGTTGCTTGGCTGCCACCGCCGTGCAGGCACAGGTGCCGGCGCGCGTGCCAGCGCCGCTGGCGGCGCCGGCCGCGTCGGCACCGCCGGTGCTCAACAAGGCCAAGCCGCGTGCACTGACGCCGGCTGAAAAGCGCGACAGCGCCACCGTGCCGGGCGACC
>JAYVBO010000159.1:0-20411 GCA_043750435.1 Betaproteobacteria bacterium
TAGATGCCGTGTTCATTGCCCGGCCAGTCGTAGCCCGCCCCCTTGCCGCCCCAGGACCGCAGCAGTTTGCCCTGGCGGTCGAACTGCAGCACCGGGGGCGCCGACGTGCAGCACTTCGATCGTTTCGGGGTCGTGGCCGCGCCGCGCTCGTCTTCGGTCAAGGAGCCCGGGCGGTGGATGACCCAGATGGTGTCGTCAGCCGCCGTGGCGATGCCGGCCACCTGACCCAGGATCCACTGGTTGGGCAAGGGCTGGGGCCAGGTCGCGTCCACCGCGTAGCGCGGGCCACCGCTGGCTGCCGGCGCGCCTTCCACCCGTTGCGCCACCTGCGCGCAGCCGGCCGCCAGCAGCAGCGTGCCCAGGCCCAAGGTCAGGTTCAGGGTCAGGCGCAGGGCCCGTGTCTGGATCGAGTTTTCACGCATGGTTCACCTCGTTGAATTTCGTTGAGAACTGCTGGGCTGGCCGGGGCCAGCACGCTTCATTCGGGCAGCACGCCGATCTCGCGCACCACCTCTTGCCAGCGCGCGGATTCGCCGCGCAAAAAGGCCGCCACGGCGTCGATGCCCATGCTGCCATCCACCAGCGGGCCGATGGTTGCGATGCGCTCGGCCACGTCTTTGTCACCCAGCAGCGCGTTGATGTCGCGGTTGGCGCGCGCCAGGGCCGCGGCCGGGGTACCGGTGGGCGCCATCAGGGCGAACCAGCCCACCATGTCGAAGCCCGGCATCTTTTCGGCCAAGGCCGGCACGTTTTCCCAGCCGGCCACGCGCCGCGCTGCCGTGGTGGCCAGCACGCGCAGCCGGCCCTGTCGCGCCAATGCGGCGGTGGAAGCCAGGTCGGCCACCATCGCGTCGACATGGCCGCCCATCAGGTCTTGGGTGCCCACGCCGACGCTGGCATAGGGCACCAGGTTGGCGGTGGCTTGGGTGCGGGCGTTCAGCAGGCGCGCGATCATGCCGCTGAAGGTGCGCGGGCCTTCGTTGCCCAGGCTCAGGCGGCCGGGTGCAGCCTTGGCGCGGACCACCACATCATCGAAGCTGCTGATCGGTGAATCGGCACGCACCAGCACAGCAAACGGGCTGCGTGCGATGAAGGCCACCGGCACGAAGTCTTTCGCCGGGTCGTAGGGCAGGGTCTTGAAGAGCAGCGGGTTGGTGGTCAGCGCGGCTGTGGTGCCGAAGTAGAAGTTGTAGCCGTCGGCGGCCGGTGCGTCGGCGTTTCTCGGGGGTGGCGGCACGCCTGAAACCGGGCCCATGCCCCAGACCTGAATCACCACTTCTTCGTTCTTGGCGCCGTCGTAATGGACCTTGCTGCCGTAGTGGACAACATAAGTGCCAGCCGGCACCGGCACGGTGTTCTCAGGCTCGAACTTGTCGCCAGTGCCCATCCACCACGTGCCTGAGATGACCGCGAAATAGCGGTCGTAGGAATGCGAGTGCGGCCGGCTCATGTTGTTGGGCAGCCATTCCAAACGCAGCACGTAAGGGCCGGGCTTGGCCGGGTCGCCGAACAACACGGCCTGCTCGGCGGTGCCCGCCGCATTGCGCACCCACTTGATCTTGTTGGGCAGGACAAATTCGACAGCCGTCGGGTCAAGGTCTGCAGCCTTGGACAGCGGCATTGCAAGCAGCAGCGGCAGCGTTGCCAGCAAGGCAATGTTCAATTGGCTCAGGCGTGCCATGGTCACCTCTCAGGGGGTACTTGGCTAGGCTGAACCCGTGCCGCAATTGCACCGCGTCTGGGCTGCAAGCCGCACGGGCCCGCAGTTCACAACTTGCCGGCGATCTTTTCCAAACCGGCCATCGCGCAGGCGGTGTCCTTTTCGCCGCCTGGTGCGCCTGAAATGCCGATCGCACCGATGAGTTCCTTGTTGGCCGCGAAGATGGGAACGCCACCGTCCAGCGCCGTGATGTTGGCCAGCAGCATGAAACTGGCCAGGCCGGGCTGTGTGCGCTTGGCCATTTCGACAGTGCCGGTGCGCGTGGTGAATGCGGTGTAGGCCTTGCGGTAGGCGTTTTCCAGCGTGTGCGGATTGACGCCGTCGTCGCTGGCTTGCGCGGCAATGCGGGTGTGTCGGTTGATCACCGTGACCGTCACCTTGTAGCCATCAGCGCGGCAGCGCGCCAGGCTGGCCGTGACCAGTTCCAGCGCGGTGTCGGTCGAGATGGACCGCTCGGTCACGATCCCGGTGCTGCTTTGTGCCAGCGCCGTGTTGCACAGGGCCGCGCCTGAGAGGGCGGTGGCAAGAACGATGCGTGAAGTCAGGTTTTTCATGGTCGATGTCTCCGTTGGAAATTGTTTTGATGAACACTGAAACTCAGGTGCCGCGCCCCCAAAGCTCGCAATAGCGACGCGCCACAAATGGCAGGTTGGCGGCGTATCCGGGCCAACTTTCGTACTGGGGCAGCTTGAAGTCCTTTTCGGCCGCGTCCCAGCATTTTCCGTCCTGCGCCAGCGTCTTCATTTCGGCCGACGCGGGGTTCGACCCTGGTCGCTGACCACTTCGTCGGGCAGCACGATGTGCGGGTCTTTCAGCACCGCCAGCCGGGTCTTGGTGACGTGGTGGGCCACCACGGTAGCGCCGGCGTCCTTGAATGCCTTGCCACCGGCAATGTGGTCGAAGTGGTGGTGGCTGTAGATCAGGTACTTGACGGGCTTGCTGGTGACTTTGCGGATTTCATTCAGGTAGTCCTGGCCCCCTGTGGGGCGGCCGTAGGCCACCGGGTCGGTGGCGATCACGCCGTCGGCGGTAACCACAAACATCGATTGATGCCCGCCATTGCGAAAGATGTAAACGTTGTCGGTGCCTGCAACCTGGGTGGTGGCAAACTGCGGGCGCGGCGGCTGCTGGGCATGAGCAGTCAGGCTCACGGCGAACAGTGCGCTGGCGACGATTGAGAGGGCGCTGCGGATCATGTCGGATTCCTTGCGTTGAAGGGCTGTTGATTGCTTGCGCAGACCCTTGGGGCGCCGAGTAAGCAGTTCACGGGCAGCAGGGAAAGTGCTGACCACATGTGACGTTACCTGCGAACTGCCTTGTGATCAAATGATCATTTATCGGCCCTGCGCTTTGGCGGTCAGCCGAGCACGCCTACCGTGATGGCGCCGCGCTGGGCCCAGCCGCTCGCCATTCGTGCCACCGGCTCGCGCTCGCCGACCACCGCAATTTCAAGCCCGAGTGCGGCCTTAGGCTGCAGCAGTCGTGATCGCCGGGGTCACGGTTCCGCTGCAAGTGCCGAAGCCGATGCGCCCGTGCGCCCGCACGCGCGCAGTGCCCGGCCAGGATCAAGGTGTCGCCGTCTTCCAGGAAGCTGCGGCGTTCGCCGTTGGGCAAGGTGTAGGGCTGCTTGCCGCCGGCGCTCAGTTCCAGCATCGAGCCCGCTTCGCCCGCACCCGGGCCTGACAGCGTGCCCGACCCCAGCAGGTCGCCGCTCTGCAGATTGCAGCCATTGACGGTGTGGTGGGCGATCAAGTGCGCTGGCGTCCAGTAGGCGGCCTGCGCTGCATTGCTGCGTGATATCACCACGGCGGGCTCACCGGCTTTGCGCATGGCGGCGGTCTGCAAGCGCACTTCCAGGTCGATATCCAGCGCACCCTGTGCCCGGTCGGCCGGGCTGTCCAGATAGGGCAGCGGCTGCGGGTCGCCGGCGGCGCGTTGCAGGGCGGCGCGGAAGGGCGCCAGCGCCTCCATCGTCACGACCCACGGTGCCACCGTGCTGGCGAAGTTCTTGCCCAGGAAGGGCCCCAGCGGCTGGTACTCCCAGGCCCGCACGTCGCGCGCCGACCAGTCGTTGAACAGCGTCACGCCGAAGAGGTGCTGCTCGGCGTTGCCGATGGCTATCGGATCGCCCAGGGCGTTGCCCGGGCCGACCAGAAAGCCGAGCTCAAGCTCGTGATCCAGCCGCTGGCTGTTGCCCAGCTTGGGCGATGGGTCGCCGACCAGTTGCCCGCGCGGGCGGCGGATGGGGTGCCCGCTGACGACCAGGGACGAGGCGCGGCCGTGGTAGCCGATGGGCACCCACTTGTAGTTGGGCAACAGCGGGTTGTCGGGCCGGAAGAGCTTGCCCACGGCCATGGCGTGGTGGATGCCGACGTAGAAGTCGGTGTAGTTGCCGATGCTGCAGGGCAGGGCCATCTCGGCATCGCTCTGGGCCAGCAGGCAGGGCGCCAATTCGGTCTGCTGACCGCCCTCGGCCAAGGCCGCCGAGAGGGCTGTGCGCAGGGCCACCCAGGCCGGGCGCCCTTGCGCCATCAGTGCATTCAGATGACCTTCGGCCAGCGGCTGCAGCAGCGCGCGCACGTCGTCGGTCCAGCGGCCCTGTTCGGCCGCCAGCTTCAAGTCCAGCACCTGCGTGCCGATGGCCACGCCGATGCGCCAGGGCTCGGCAGAACCGGCGCGGCGCAGGCGTCCGAAGGGCAGGTTCTGGATCGGGAAATCGGTGTCGGCCAGCTGGGCCGTATCCACCCAGCTGCGCAGGGCCCGGTCGTGCGTGATGTCGAGAGGAGTCATGTTCGAATTGGCTTTTCAGGTCGGCCCGGCTGGCTGTAATTGTGCGGGCTCATGCCGCCGGTGCCCAGGCATGGCCAGCCGAAACAGGCGGGTTCGGCAGGCACCTCGCCGCTAAACTGCCCGTCCTGCCCGCTCACACTTGCGCACATGCTTACTTTCCAGCAGATCATCCTCAAGCTGCAGTCGTACTGGGACGCCCAGGGCTGCGCCCTGCTGCAGCCCTATGACATGGAAGTCGGCGCTGGCACCAGCCACACCGCCACCTTTCTGCGCGCCCTGGGCCCCGAGCCCTGGAAGGCGGCCTATGTGCAGCCCAGCCGCCGCCCCAAAGACGGCCGCTACGGCAACAACCCCAACCGCCTGCAGCACTATTACCAATACCAGGTGGTGTTGAAGCCGGCACCGGCCAACATCCTGGAGCTGTATCTGGGCAGCCTGGAAGCGCTGGGTTTCGATCTGAAAGCGAATGACGTCCGCTTCGTAGAAGACGACTGGGAGAACCCCACGCTGGGCGCCTGGGGCCTGGGCTGGGAGGTTTGGCTGAATGGCATGGAAGTGACCCAGTTCACCTATTTCCAGCAAGTGGGCGGCATCGACTGCAAACCCATCACGGGCGAAATCACCTACGGCCTGGAACGCCTGGCCATGTACCTGCAGGGCGTGGACAACGTCTACGACCTGGCCTGGACCGACACGCTGAAGTACCGCGACGTCTACCACCAGAACGAGGTCGAACAAAGCACCTACAACTTCGAGCGCAGCGACGTTGAATTCCTGCTCGGCGCCTTCGGTTCGCATGAAAAGCAGGCCCAGTATTTGATGGAGCAGCAACTCGCCCTGCCAGCTTACGAGCAGGTGCTGAAAGCCGCCCACAACTTCAACCTGCTGGACGCCCGCGGTGCCATCAGCGTGACCGAGCGCGCGGCCTACATAGCCCGCATCCGCAACCTGGCGCGCAGCGTGGCGGCCAGCTACTTGGACAGCCGTTTGCGCCTGGGCTTCCCCATGGCGCCCAAGGCCTGGGCCGATGAAGTCACCGCGCAACTGACGAAGAAGGTGGCCTGAGATGACGCACGCAAACCTGCTGGTTGAATTGTTCGTTGAAGAGCTGCCGCCCAAGGCGCTGAAGAAGCTGGGCGAGGCCTTCGCCACGCTCCTGGCCGACAGCTTGAAGGCCCGAGGGCTGGCGGCGGCCGATGCCGCGGTCACGTCCTACGCGTCACCGCGCCGGCTGGCCGTGCAGGTAGCCAACGTGGCCGCCAAAGCCACCGACAAAGCCGCGCAGACCAAGCTGATGCCGGTGGCCGTGGCGCTGACGGCCGACGGCCTGCCCACGCCCGCACTGCTGAAGAAGCTGGCCGCCATGGGTGCCGATGCCAGCGCCGTGGCCGGCCTGAAGCGCTTGCCGGATGGCAAGGCCGAAGCGCTGTTCCTGGACAGCATCGTGCCCGGCGCGACCTTGGCCGACGGTCTGCAAAAAGCGCTGACCGAAGCCATCGCCAAACTGCCCATTCCGAAGGTCATGCAGTACCAATTGGAAAGCGGCCCCGGCGCTGACTTCCAGCCCGGCTGGACCAGCGTGAACTTCGTGCGCCCGGTGCATGGTTTGGTGGCCCTGCACGGTGCCGACGTGGTGCCGGTCAGTGCCTTGGGTTTGCAGTCCGGCCGCAGCACCACCGGCCACCGCTTCGAAGCCAACTTTCCGGTGATCACGCTGCGCGATGCCGACACCTACGCCGTGCAACTGCGCGACGAAGGTGCGGTGATAGCCAGCTTCGCCGAACGTCGAGCCGAACTGGTCAGGCAGCTTCAAGCGGCCGCCGCGAAGGAAGGCCTGACGGCAATCGACGACGACGCCTTGCTGGACGAAGTGACCGGCCTGGTCGAGCGCCCGAACGTGCTGCTGTGCCGCTTCGAACCCGAGTTCCTGGCCGTGCCGCAGGAATGCCTGATCCTGACGATGAAGGCCAACCCGAAGTACTTCCCGCTGCTCGACAAGCAGGGCAAGCTGACCGAGAAATTCCTCATCGTCAGCAACATCAGCCCGGCCGACCCCGGCCGCGTCATCGAAGGCAATGAGCGCGTGGTGCGCGCGCGTCTGGCCGACGCCAAATTCTTCTTCGACCAGGACCGCAAGCGCACGCTGCAAAGCCGCGTCGAAGGTCTGGCCAAAATCGTTTATCACGGCAAGCTGGGCAGCCAGGGCGACCGCGCCGAACGCGTGCGCGCCATCGCCCACGCCATCGTCAACCAGCTGCGCATGGCCACGCTGCCCTACACGGTGGACGCGCAGGACGAATTCGCGGTGCTGGACAGCAAGGTGCAACAGGCCGCTTTGCTGGCCAAGACCGACTTGCTGACCGACATGGTCGGCGAATTTCCGGAACTGCAAGGCGTGATGGGCGGCTACTACGCGCGCCATGAAGGCCTGCGCGACGGCGTGGCCATCGCCATCGAAGACCACTACAAGCCGCGCTTTGCCGGTGACGCGCTGCCGCGCAACCACACCGGCACCGTGCTGGCGCTGGCCGACAAGCTGGAAACGCTGGCGGGCCTGTTCGGCATCGGCCAGTTGCCGACCGGCGACAAGGACCCGTTCGCGCTGCGCCGCCACGCCCTGGGTGTGCTGCGCATCCTGGTCGAAAAGAACCTGCCGCTGGCCCTGCCCGAGATGGTGGCGGCGGCCTTCGGCGCCTTCCCCGAGGGCATGCTGGGCGACCCCTACAAGGCCCGCGAGGCGCTGCTGCATTTTGTCTACGACCGCCTGGTCGGCTACCTGCGTGAACTGGGCTACAGCAACCAGGAAGTGGACGCCGTCACGGCCATCCGCACCGCGGGTTGGGGTTCACTGCCCAAGCGCCTGGCGGCGGTGCGCGCCTTCGCCGCACTGCCCGAGGCGGCCTCGCTGGCCGCTGCCAACAAGCGCGTTGGCAACATCCTGAAGAAGGTCGAAAGCGCGGTGCCCACCACGGTAGACGCCGCCTTGCTGCAAGAACCCGCTGAGCAGGCACTGGCGCAAGCCCTGGCCGCGCTCCAGCCTGAGGCCGATCGCCTGTTCGAGTTGCATGACTACGCCGGTTCGCTGCAAGTCCTGGCCGCGCTGAAGACGCCGGTGGACGCCTTCTTCGACGGCGTGATGGTCAACGCCGAAGACCCGGCCTTGCGCGCCAACCGGCAGGCCTTGCTGGCCGCCTTGCATGCGGCCATGAACCGGGTAGCCGACTTGTCCCGTCTGGCGGTTTGACCTTGAACCGAGGCCACACCGTGCACACCACCAAGCTGGTCATCCTGGGCCGCGACGGCATCCTGAACGAATACCGTGAAGGCCACGTCACCGTTCCCGAGGAATGGACGGCGCTGCCAGGCGCCCTCGAGGCCGTCTCGCGCATCAACCACGCCGGCTGGCATGCGGTGGTGGCCACCAACCAGTCGGGCATAGGCCGCGGCATGATCGACATGGCGGTGGTCAACGCCGTACACGCCCACATGAACCAGCAAATGACAGCCCAGGGCGCGCGCATCGACGCCGTTTTCTTCTGCCCGCACACGTCCGAGGACAACTGCAGCTGCCGCAAACCCAAGCCCGGCATGCTGCTCGAGATAGGCCGCCGTTACGGGGTGGATCTGTCGCAGGTGCCCGTGGTGTGCGACACCCTGCGCGACTTGCTGGCCGCGCAGGCCGCCGGCTGCGAACCGCACCTGGTGCAAACCGGCCGCGCCGCCGGGCTCAGCGACGAACAGTTGGAGGACATCGTGCAACAGGTGCCCGCCACCCGCGTACACGACGACCTGGCGGCGTTTGCTGATTTCTTGCTGCGCCACAACGACATCAACGATTCGGCCAGCGGGAGCTTGTCCTGATGCGCGCGGTCTGGGCGCTGCGCTCGTTGCTCTTCGTGCTGTGGATGGCCGTCACCGTCATCCCTTGGGCCGTGATGGCGTTGACCCTGTCGATCTTCGCGCGCGGCAAGAAGCTGTACTGGCCAACAATGTACTGGCTGACCATCGCCATCTGGGGCGCCAAGGTCATCTGCGGTGTGAAGTACCGCGTGCACGGCCTGCAGCACCTGCCCAAGGCTGACGACCCGAATGCGGCCGTGGTGCTGGCCGCCAAGCACCAGAGCACCTGGGAGACCTTCGCCTTCCCCACCTTCATGCCGCACCCGCTGGCCTATGTGTTCAAGCGCGAACTGCTGTATGTGCCCTTCTTCGGCTGGGCCATGGGCCGGCTGGACATGATCCACATCGACCGCAGCAAGCGCGCCGAGGCCTGGAACAAGGTGGCGGCGCAGGGCAAACGCATGGCCGACGAGGGCATCTGGGTGATCATGTTTCCCGAAGGCACGCGCACGCCGCGCGGTGGGCAGGGCGTCTACAAGAGTGGCGCTTCACGCTTGGCGATAGCCAGCGGCGTGCCCATCGTGCCCATCGCCGCCAGCAGCGCCAAATGCTGGCCGCGCAAGAGTTTCTTGCTGCGCCCGGGCGTCGTCGATGTGTCCATCGGCGTGCCGATACCCAGCATGGGCCGCCAGCCCGACGAGCTGATGAAGGAAGTCGAAACCTGGATCGAGGCCGAGATGCGGCGGCTGGATCCCGAGGCCTACAAGGCCTGAGCACCGCCGCTGGGAGCACTTGCCGTGACCGAGTCCGACCCCGCCGCCGCCGCATTCGAGGGTGGCTGCAGCTGCCGCCAGCTGCGCTACCGCGTCACCAGCGCGCCCTTGTTTGTGCACGCCTGCCATTGCCGCTGGTGCCAGCGCGAAACAGGCGCGGCATTCGCGTTGAACGCGATGATTGAAGCCGACCGCGTTACCTTCCTGGCCGGTCAGCCCGAAGACGTGCTGACGCCGTCAAACAGTGGGCTGGGGCAGCACATCCACCGTTGCCCCAACTGCCGCGTGGCGCTGTTCAGCACCTACGGCGGCGCCGGCCCCAGCCTGCGTTTCGTGCGCGTGGGCACGCTGGACGAGCCCGACCGCATGCCGCCGGACATCCACATCTTCACGTCCACGAAACAGCCCTGGCTGAGCTTGCCGCCCGGCGTGCCGGTGGTGCCCGAGTTCTACAACCGCGACCAGCATTGGCCCGCCGCCAGCCTGGCCCGGCGCGCCGTGCTGCTGCCGCAGATCCAGGCTTGGCAGGCCCAGCTGAAGGCCGCACGGGGCACCTAGAATCGCGGGCATATGCCGTTCGGGTCCGCCGTCCTTTCCCTGCTGCAGCTGTCGCTGTTTGACGAGCCGCCGGCGCCGCCGAAGGCAGCAGCGCCGGTTTTGCGGCCCGCCGTGCCGCCGCAGCGCGCGCCCAGCGCCGCGTCGCCGCCTGTCTCGCCTGCGGCCCCCACTTTCGATTTCCGCCACCCGCGCTCGCAGCGCGAGATCGCCCTGGGCGGCCACCGCGTGGCCTACGAACTGCGCCGCTCGCGCCGCAGCAGCATCGGCTTCGTGGTCGGCGCTGATGGCCTGAGCGTCAGCGCGCCCAAGTGGGTGGGCGTGGGTGACATCGAAACCGCGCTGCGCGAGAAGTCCAGCTGGATCCTGCGCAAGCTGCAAGAGCAGCGTGAACGTGGCCAGCGCCTGGCCGCAGCCAAGGTGGACTGGCGCGAGGGCACGACCATCCCCTTCCTGGGCGAAGACGTGGTGCTGCTGCTGGACAGCCGCACCACCGGCGCCGTGCTGCACACCGCCACCGAAACGCTGCCCGGCGTGCCGCGCTTGACGCTGCACCTGGGCCTGCCGCAGTCGGCCGCGCCCGCGCAGATCCGCGACGCCGTGCAAAGCTGGCTGCAGCGCCAGGCGCGGCGCGTCTTCGAAGAGCGTTGCGCGCTGTTCACCGCCCGGCTGGGCGTGCGCATGAAGCGGCTGTCACTCAGCTCGGCCGCCACCCGCTGGGGCAGCGCCAGCGCCGACGGTTCGGTGCGGCTGAACTGGCGCTTGATCCACTTCGGCATGCCGGTGATCGACTACGTGGTCACCCACGAGCTGGCCCATCTGCGCGAAATGAACCACAGCCCGGCCTTCTGGGACGTGGTGCGCCAGGCCCTGCCCGACTACGAGTCGGCGCGCGGCGCCCTGCGCCATGAGGTTTTGCCGGTTTTCGACTAGCAAGGCAGCATCAGGGGCGCCTGCCCTACCCCGCATCCACCATAGGGAGGATGGTTCAGGCGAAGCGGGCCTCCGATACTTGACCGTCAGTTGTCATCACGCAGGCCAGAAGAAGTCGAAGACGCAAGCTGGGAGGCTTGCACGGGCGGCGGCAGCACAGAGCGATCTGTCTGCCGCCTTTTCGTTTTTGGCGCCGCTTTTCAAGCGGCCGTGCGGAAACGCAGCACGCCGTCTTCGCCGGGTACCGGCTGCAAACGACCTGTGCCCGCCAGCGCGTGCAGGTGGGCGATGGCCTCGCCCATGGCGAATGTGGTCTGGTGCAGGTCGAGCTTGCGCTTGAACATCACCGGCAAGATGTCGGCCGCGCTGCAGGGCGCTTCGGCGCAGGCCTGCAGCACTTCGGCATAGCGGTCTTCATGGTGCTGCAGCAGCTGCGCGATGCGTTCGTGCAGGCCCGTGAAGGGCTTGCCATGCGACGGCAACACCAGGGTGTTGGCTGGCAGCACGCGCATCGCGGCGATCGAGCGCAGGTAGAGGGGCAGCGGGTCGCCTTCGGGTTCGATGTCGATGACGCTGACGTTGGTGGAGATGCGCGGCAGCACCATGTCGCCCGCAATCAGCACGCCCAGTTCCGGGCAGTGCAGCGCGATGTGTTCAGGCGCGTGCCCGTAGCCGGCGATGCACTGCCAGATTCGGCCGTTGATGGTCAGCGGCATGTCGTCCATCAGGCGCCGGTAGCGGGTGGGCACGGCCGGCACCATGCTGGCGTAGTAGTTGCTGCGGCCGCGCACCTTGGCCAATGCTTCGGTGTCGCACAGACCATGTCGGGCGAAGAAGCGCGCCGCACTTTCGCCGCCGAATCCTTCGGTCAGGCCCAGGCTGGCCATGCGCGCAGCGTTCCAGTCGGTGCCGCTGATCCACAGCCGGCACTCCCGTTCGGGCGTGCTCCAGCGCTCACACAGCCACTGCGCCAGGCCGATGTGGTCGGGGTGCATGTGGGTGACCACCACGCGCAGCACCGGCAGGCCTTGCAGTTCGGTGGCGAAAATCTGTTCCCACAGCGCCTTCGTGGCGTCGTTGGCAATGCCGCAATCAACGATCGTCCAGCCTTGAACGCCGTCCTGCACATCGCGCAACAGCCACAGGTTGATGTGGTCCAGCGCGAAGGGCAGGGCCATGCGCAGCCAGCGCACGCCGGGCGCCAGTTCCAGGCTCGCGCCTGGCGCTGGCAACGTGTCGCCATGCGGGTAGTGCAAGGCGCTTTCTTGGGCGTTGGCCATGGTTTGTATATTCGCGGTTGAATTTACGTTGACGTTAACGTCAGTCTAGCCATGCCCGCTCCCAAACGTGTCACCCCCGAGACTCCCCGCCCAGCGGCGGCGTCGCGCACCCATCCCTACACCATCACCGAGCTGGCGACCGAGTTCGACATCACGCCGCGCGCCATCCGCTTCTACGAAGACGTGGGCCTGTTGACGCCGCAGCGCGTGGGCCGCAACCGCGTCTACACCCTGCGTGACCGCACGCGCCTGAAGCTGACCTTGCGCGGCAAGCGCCTGGGCTTGAGCCTGCTGGAAATCAAGCAGTTGGTGGACCTGTACGACTCGCCGTCTGACACCCACCAGCAGCTCACCGCCTTTCTGGGCGTGCTGGCGGCGCACCGTCTGCAACTGGAGCAGCAGCACGAAGACATCGAGATCACGCTGGCCGAAATCAGCCAGCACGAAGCACGCTGCCGCAGTTTGCTGGGTGCCGCCCATTCACCTGCCAAGCGCAAAAAGGAGACCACGACATGAACCTGCCCGGCCTGAATTTTCAACTCGGTGAAGACATCGACGCGCTGCGCGACGCGGTGCGCGATTTCGCGCAGGCCGAGATCGCGCCCCGCGCCGCCGAGATCGACAAGAGCGACCAGTTCCCGATGTACCTGTGGCGCAAGATGGGCGACATCGGCGTGCTGGGCATCACCGTGCCGGAAGCGTATGGCGGCGCCGGCATGGGCTACTTGGCGCACATGATCGCGATGGAAGAAATCAGCCGCGCGTCGGCGTCCGTCGGCCTCAGTTACGGCGCGCACAGCAATCTGTGCGTCAACCAATTGAAGCGCAACGGCAGCGACACGCAACGCCAGAAATTCCTGCCGAAATTGATCAGCGGTGAACACGTGGGCGCGCTGGCCATGAGCGAACCCGGCGCCGGCAGCGACGTCATCAGCATGAAGTTGAAGGCCACGGAAACGGCCGGCGGCTATTTGCTGAACGGCACCAAAATGTGGATCACCAACGGCCCCGACGCCGACGTGATGGTGGTCTACGCCAAGACCGAACCCGAGTTGGGCGCGCGCGGCGTGACGGCCTTCATCGTCGAGAAAGGCATGAAGGGTTTCAGCACCGCGCAGAAGTTGGACAAGTTGGGCATGCGCGGCAGCCACACCGGCGAGATGCTGTTCAACAACGTGGAAGTGCCCGCCGCCAATGTGCTGGGGCAGTTGAACGGCGGCGCCAAAGTGCTGATGAGCGGCCTGGACTACGAGCGCGCGGTGTTGGCCGCCGGGCCGCTGGGCATCATGCAGGCGGTGATGGACAACGTCATGCCCTACACCCACGACCGCAAACAGTTCGGCCAGAGCATCGGCGAATTCCAGTTGATACAAGGCAAGGTCGCCGACATGTACACCGTGCTGCAGGCCGGCCGCGCCTTCTGCTACACGGTGGGCAAGAACCTCGATCTGCTGGGCAGCGAACACGTGCGCCAGGTGCGCAAGGACTGCGCCAGCGTGATCCTGTGGTGCGCCGAAAAAGCCACCTGGATGGCCGGCGAAGGCATCCAGATTTTCGGCGGCAACGGCTACATCAACGACTACCCGCTGGGCCGTTTGTGGCGCGACGCCAAGCTGTATGAAATTGGCGCCGGTACCAGTGAAATCCGCCGCATGCTGATTGGGCGGGAACTGTTTGCCGAGACGATGTAGTTGGCGGGTCTTTTCCCTGTACCCCATTGAGATGATTCAAGGGGAATTTTGGCGCCAGCGTAACTGGTGAGTTGAGCCAATAGCGCCTCAGAATCGCAGCAAACGGGTTCTCATCAGGGGTGCATTCATGCGGCAGTCGGACTGTGACCGCTACTGGGGAAAAGCGCGCCCCGATGTAGCGACGGCGCGCTGCCACTTGCTGGCGCACCACAGCCTGGACGTGGCCGCCGTGGGCGTCGAAGCCTTGCGGCGCTTGCCATCGCTGAGCCGGTTGTTTGCCAGCCGGCTGGGACTGGCTGAAGCACTGGTCGAACCTTGGCTGGCCTTCTGGTTGTCTTTGCACGATCTGGGCAAGTTCGCCGAGTCCTTCCAAAGCCAGTGCCCGGATGTCTTCGAATTGCTGCGCGGACGCCAGCCGAATCCAGCCAAGCCTTACACCTTGCGGCACGACAGCCTGGGCATGCTGTTCTGGAAGGATGTGTTGCGTGAGCAGGTGATCGACCAAGCATGGTTCGGCCCGCGTTCAGAAGACTTGGCCGACGGCCTCGACTGTTGGGCCAGGGCTTGCACCGGCCATCACGGACAACCGCCCACCGAAGGCGGCTTTTGGGGCCAACACTTTGACCGGCAGCAAGACCGCGCAGCAGCCTTGGCTTTTGCAGAGGCGCTGCGGCAGCAGTTCATCAGCGCACCGCTCACCGAGGCCATTCAGGCGCAAGACCCATCGACGTTTCTCGCTGCCAGTATTGAACTGTCGTGGTGGTTGGCGGGGCTGGCCGTACTGGCCGACTGGCTGGGCTCAAACACGCTGTATTTCCCTTATGAAGACCAGGCAGTGCCATTGGCGGACTACTGGGCGCTGGCACAAAAGCGGGCGCAAATCGCGCTGAATGCCAGCGGCGTGCTGCCGCCGCCCAGCGCGCCAGCCATGCCGTTTGATGGGCTGTTTTCGCACATTGCGACACCGTCGCCGTTGCAGCAATGGGCGGCGCAGACGCCGCTGCATGCCGGCCCACAAATCCACCTGCTGGAAGACGTCACCGGCGCTGGCAAGACCGAGGCCGCACTGATGCTGACGCACCGCTTGATGGCTGCCGGCGTGGCTGACGGTTTTTTCATCGCCCTGCCCACCATGGCCACGGCCAATGCCATGTACGGCCGCATTGCGCAGGCCTACAGCCGTTTGTTCGCGGGTGGCGCGAGCCTGGTGCTGGCCCACGGCCAGCGCGCATTGGTGGATGACTTTGCCGCGACCGTGTTGCCAGTCGGTCCCGATGAACAGGACACTCGCCAACTGGATCAAACCGCATCCGCCCGCTGCAGCGCCTGGCTGGCCGATCACAACAAGCGCGCGCTGCTGTCCCCGGCGGGGGTGGGCACCATCGACCAGGTGCTGCTGGCCGTGTTGCACAGCAAGCACCAATCGCTGCGCCTGTTGGGCTTGATGAGCAAGGTGCTGGTGATTGACGAGGTCCACGCCTGCGATGTCTACATGCAGCGCGTGCTGGAAGTGGTGCTGACCTTCCATGCCCGCGCCGGCGGCAGTGCGGTGCTGCTGTCGGCCACCTTGCCGCAGCGCATGAAGCAAAGCCTGCTGTCGGCTTTTGCACGCGGGTTGCAGCAGCCCGCACCCAGGGCCCAGCAACCGGGCTACCCCTTGGCCACGGCGTGGCCATCAGGTCCGACAGGCGTGATGGCCGAATGCCCGATTGCCACCCGGCCTGACGTTCAGCGCCGCGTGTCGGTACACAGCAGCAGCGACATCGCCGAGGTGATGGTTGCGATACAGCAGGCACTGGCTGCGGGGCAGTGCGTGTGTTGGGTGCGCAATACCGTGGCCGATGCACTGGCCGCCTTCGAGCAGTTCGAAGCTGAGTTGGCGCCTGGCCACCTGATGCTGTTCCATGCCCGTTTCGCCTTGCGTGACCGGTTGAACATGGAAGAGCGCGTGTTGCAGTCTTTCGGCAAAGACAGCACGCCCGAACTGCGCGCAGGCCGTTTGCTGATTGCCACGCAGGTGGTTGAGCAATCGCTGGATGTGGATTTCGATTTGCTCGTCACCGACCTGGCGCCCATCGACCGCGTGATCCAGCGTGCGGGCCGCTTGCGTCGGCACCGCCGCAGCGCCGATGGCACCCCGCTGTGCGATGACAGCACCCCTGATCAACGCGGTGAGCCGTGGCTGTGGGTGTTCACGCCGCCGTGGACCGATCAGCCCGATGCCCGCTGGTACAAGGCCGCGTTTCCCAAGGCTGCGGGCGTGTACGCCCACCATGGCCAGGTCTGGTTGACGGCCCGAGCCCTGCGGGGGCCGGACGGGCTGGGCGCCTTCACCATGCCCGACGACGCGCGCCGCCTGATCGAAGGCGTGTTCGGCGATGAGGCCGACATCCCCTCGGGCCTGGACGCCAACGCCATGGCCGCCGAGGGCCAGGGCTTTGCCGATCTGACCCAGGCGCAGATGAACACCCTGACGCTGGACCTGGGCTACCAGCGTGGTGGCATTGACTGGTGGACCGAGGCCAAGACTCCATCACGCTTGGGCGAGACCAGCAGCACCGTGACCCTCGCGCGCTGGGTGGATGGCCGCTTGCAGGCTTGGGAGGACGACCCGCACGGTTGGGCCTACAGCGGCCTGCGCATGGCCGAACGCCTGATCGCTGCGACAGCGCCGATGGCCGACGCACAGCAGCAGGCCGCGCTGGACGCCACCTTGCTGACCTTGCCCGCGCAGGGGCGGTGGATGGTGCTGTTGCCCTTGTCACTGACCCCGCAAGGCTGGGTGGGTGAAGCGCTGGCCGCACCCCGAAAAGGCGAGGCACCGCGACGCCAGCGCTGGTGCTACGACAACAAGACCGGGCTGCGTTTGCTGGATACGACGGCCACCGCAGCATCAACCAAGGAGGACCCCGAGGCATGAATCTCTTGCACGACCCCTGGATGCCTGTGCGCGACGCGCAAGGTCAGCGCCACTGGATCACGCCCGATCAATTGAGCGACCCGCAGTGGTTGGCCTTTGACGCCGACCGACCCGACTTCAATGGAGCATTGGCGCAATTCGCCATCGGCTTGCTGCAGACCACCACGCCAGTTGCCGATGGCATCGCCTGGCGTGGGTTGTTCAACGCGCCACCGGACGCGACAACGCTGCGGGCTTGGTTTGAGCCGGTGGCGGCGGCGTTTCAATTGGATGGCGATGGGCCGAGGTTTATGCAGGACGTGACTCTGAGTCTCTCGACATCCGAGATACGCGGCGAGGATAGCGGGAGCTTTGAAAGCGTTCAGCAGTTGCTGATTGACTGCGCGGGCGAGGATTCAAAGACTGACAACAACACAGATCTCTTCGTCAAACGCAAGTTGACTACTTATGGCCTGTGCGTCGCTTGTTCGGCTACTGCGCTGTATTCGCTTCAGTCAAGCGCGCCAAGCAGCGGCCGGGGGTACCTGGTCTCGATTCGCGGAGGAGGACCGCTGACTACCTTGCTGAGGACGCAGGCCAGACAGAGCCTGTGGCATGACATTTGGCTGAACGTGATGGAGCGAATCCATTTCGACGCGCGCCCTGGATTGGGAAACGAATTGCATTGGAGATACACATTTCCTTGGCTGGCCGACTTGCGTCTTCTGCAACCGGAAGGCATTGCCACGCTGCAGTTCGAGGGGCCAAAAGGTGGGCCCAAACCGACAGAAGAAGAGCGACCTCGCCTGCAGCCATCTCAGGTCTCCGCCGCACATGTCTTCTGGGGTATGCCTCGGCGGATAGCGCTCGACCTTGCAGCTTGCAGGGTCGGAACTTGCGATGTTTGCGGGCGAGAAAGTGCTCGGCTCATTGAGCGCTACCTGACCAGAAACTATGGCTTGAACTACAAGGGCTCGTGGATGCATCCGCTGTCACCCTATCGAGATCAGAAAGGTGAGTGGCTCCCGCTCCACCCGCAGGAAGACGGGCTGGGCTACAGGCATTGGCTTGCGTGGGTTTTGGGCGCGTCGCAGAAGAGCGGTGATCGACGAACAGCAGCCATCGTGGACCATGCCATCACATTTCGAGCCAGGCAGATGGGCGGCGGAATCAGCATTTGGGCGTTCGGTTACGACATGGACAAGATGAAGGCCCGCTGCTGGTACGAATCGACGCTGCCCTTATATGGCCTCGCCGACTGCGACCGCGATGCCCGCCAAGGCGTACAGGCTGAAGTTGGCCGCTGGGTGGAAGCTGCCGAATTGGCTCGTATGTATTTGCACGGTGCTGTCAAGAACGCCTGGTTCAACGCCGATGCGCGCGGCAAGTTCGAATACGTTGATGCCAGTTTCTGGGCCGCCACCGAGGCTCCGTTCTACCGGCAACTGCAAGCTCTGATCGAATCCACACGCAACGGTGAAGAGCCCACAGCGCTGCCTGTGCGCGTAGCCTGGCACGCCATCTTGGTCCGCTGCGCCCTACGCTTGTTCGACACGGCCTTCGTCGGCGCCGGTGTCATCGAACGCCAGAACCCGCGCCGTACCGCCTTGGCGCACCAGCAACTGCGCCGCAATCTGTACGGCCCCAAGCTGCGCCTCGCGCTGGGTTTGCCCGTCGATGAGCCCCAGTCCAAGCCGGCGCGAAAGTCCACCAAGCCGCCCCAGAAACCCAATGCACAGGAGTCCGCATGAGCACGCTCAACTTTCGCGCCCAGCAAGTCTGGGGTGACCTGCTGCTGCACTGGTGGCAGGGCCTTGAAGACGACCGAGGTGGCCGCGCCGCATTGCGCCGGGCAACTGACATCACGGCGGTGGTGATGCTGCCGGCGTACCAGCGTTTGCACCGCCGCTTGCTGGCCGCAGGCTGGCCCGACGCAGCTTGGCGCAACGACCGCCTGGCCGCCGCTGCCGGCCTGCTGGCCCATGTGCGTCTGCACAACGGGCAGACCCTGCCCGCCGCGATGAGTCAGCGCGACGGCGACAAACCGCGTGTCAGCGCCTTGCGCTTCACGCGCCTGCTCGAATCCCCCGACATTGACACGCTGTTTACTGGCTTGCGCCGCGCCTTGCCTTTGATGCAGCACCAGGCCGACGTTCTGGCGCTGACCACGGACGTGGTCAATTGGGACGACAGCGTCAAGAAGCGCTGGGCTTACGCCTACGACTGGCCGGCGAAGCCTGGCAATTGACGCATTAACCCACTGAATCAAATTACGAACTTCTCACCCAACTCGAAACTTTAGAGAGTACCCACCATGTCGCGTTTCATTCAACTGCATGTGCTGACCGCCTACCCGCCATCCAATCTGAACCGGGACGACACCGGCCGCCCCAAGACCGCGCTGCTGGGCGATGCGCTGCGCTTGCGGGTGTCTTCGCAAAGCCTGAAGCGGGCTTGGCGCAAGTCCGATGTGTTTGAAGAGGCCGTCGGACAACAGTTGGGCACCCGAACCAAGATGGTCGGTGTCGATATCCACAAGGCCTTGCTCGCGGCCGGCATTGCGGACAAGCCAGCTCGCGAATGGTCGCGTGCCATTGCCGGTGCATTCGGCAAGCTCAAGGCCGACAAGAAGAGCGAGACGAATGACGATTTGCACATCGAACAGTTGGCCCACATCAGCCCTGAAGAACTCGTCGCCATCCATGCGCTGGCCCAGACTTGCGCTGCACGCAACAGCGCACCGGTAGCCGATGAATTGCAGTTGCTGCGCAAGCCCCGCGCCGCCGTGGACATTGCCATGTTCGGCCGCATGCTGGCCGACACACCGGCTTTCAACATGGAAGCCGCCGTGCAAGTGGCCCACGCCATCACCGTCCACAAATCTGCCGTCGAAGACGATTTCTTCAGCGCCGTGGACGACCTCAACGCAGGGCTGGAAGACAAAGGCGCCGGCCACATCGGCGAGCGTGGCTACGGCGCTGGTTTGTTCTACCTGTACATCTGCATCAACCGCGAACTGCTGCAAGAAAACCTGGGCGGCGACGCCGAACTCACAGCGCTGGCGCTGGGTGCCTTGTTGCACGCCATCACCCAGGTGTCGCCCACGGGCATGCAGAACAGCTTTGGGTCGCGCGCCTACGCCAGTTACCTGCTGGCCGAACGCGGCGACCAGCAGCCGCGTTCCCTGGTCCAGTCTTTCCTGAAACCCGTCAAGCCGTATGGCGACCGCGACATGTTGGCCTTGGCGGTGGACGCACTGAACCAGCGGTGCGACAACTTCGACAAGGTCTACGGCCCTTGCGCCGACAGCCGCTACGCCTTCAACGTCGAATTGGGGGAAGGCTCACTCGACGAGGCGGTGGCCTTCGTCAAGGCGTAGGCCATGCAGTTCCTGGTCTTCCAATTGCAGGCGGCCTTGGCAGCCTGGGGCGACGTTGCCGTGGGGGAGTTTCGCGGCAGCCGCGACGCACCCGGCGCGTCGGCCTTGATCGGCCTGCTGGGTGCAGCGTTGGGCCTGAAACGCGAAGAAGAAGCAGCGCATGCGGCGCTGCGTGACGGCTATGCCTTTGCCGTGGGCACGGTGGCCACGGGGCAGCTGCTGCGCGACTACCACACCGCCCAGGTGCCGGGCCGCACCGCGTTGAAGGGCTGGCCCCACAGCACCCGGCGCGATGAGTTGAACCTACCCAAGCACGAGCTCAACACCATCTTGTCCACCCGCGACTACCGCCAAAACGCGGCCTGGGCTGTGGCGGTGCAGGCCACGGCCAGCGCGCCGTACACGCTGGCCGACCTTGCGCAAGCCTTGCTCACGCCACGTTTTGTGCTGTACCTGGGCCGCAAGTGCTGCCCGCCATCGGCTCCGTTGGCGCCTACCGTGGCAGACACTGAATCTGCGCACGCCGCCTTGGCGACGTACTTGGCTGCCGC
>JAYVBO010000160.1:0-4114 GCA_043750435.1 Betaproteobacteria bacterium
TGCCCTTGAGCTTGACGGTCAACGGGCGGCCCCGGCGGTCCATGGCCTTGCCGGCCGGCACCTTGACCCACCCTTCGCTGAGGCAGTACTCGTCGACGTCGAAGCGCTGCTTGTCGTTGAAGCGGATGCCGATTTCGTGCTCGAAGACAGCGGCCACATGGTGCGGGCTGCGCGGATCGGCAGACAGATGGTCGGGCAACGGCGGGCGCGAGGGGGCTTCGGTCATGGCGGGGGCGTGTCGTTGTTTTGGATGCAAGAAAGTGGTGAGGGCGGGCTTCAGCCCTGCAAGCCCGCGTAGACGTTCTGCACGTCTTCGTTGGCGTCCAGCGCGGCCAGAAAGCTTTCCACCTCGTCCAACTGCTCAGCGCTGAGGCTGGCCGGGTTGACCGGGCTCTTGGGCTTGTAGCCGAGCTGGGCCTTCAGCACGGTATAGCCCTGCGCCGGCAGTGCGCGGCTGACCAGGTCCAGGTCGGCCGGGTCGGTGAGGAAGACGGTCACGCCGTCTTCGTCGGCGGCTTCGAAATCCTGGGCGCCGGCTTCGATGGCGGCCACTTCGGCGTCGGCCCCGGCTGCGGCGGGTTCGGCTTCCAGCATGCCGACGTGGGCGAAGTCCCAGGCCACCGAGCCCGAGGTGCCGAGCTGCCCCTTGCGGAACAGCACGCGCATTTCAGACGCCGCGCGGTTCAGGTTGTCGGTCAGCACTTCCACCATCACCGGCACGCGGTGGGGCGCGAAACCTTCGTACAGGGCGTGTTCGAAGTGCACCGTCTCACCGGTCAGGCCGGCGCCCTTCTTGATCGCGCGGTCCAGGGTTTCCTTGGGCATGGACACCTTGCGGGCCTGCTCCACCACCAGCCGCAGCTTGGAATTGGCCGCCGGGTCGGCGCCGTGGCGCGCGGCGATCATGATGTCTTTGGCCAACTTGCCGAAGAGCCGGCCCTTGGCATTCGACGCCAAGTCCTTGTGCTTGGCCTTCCATTGCGCGCCCATGTGCGGTGGTCCTGGTGACGCCCGGATCGGACGCACAAGGCGGGAACCAGGTCGGTGTGAAGGTTCGCGCGCCAACCACAGCATGTGGCGCATCGCGGGGAACGTCTGTGGAGGCAAACGTGGCGGAAGGGGCGGGATTCGAACCCGCGGGGGGTATTAACCCCCACACGCTTTCCAGGCGTGCGACTTAAGCCGCTCATCCACCCTTCCGTTGCCTGACAAATCAGTCAAAGCGGGCGCGATTCTAGCCTTGGGCCGCAGGCGTCGCGGCGTGCCGGCGCAACCAGTCCAGCAAGACGAACTCCAGCGCCTTGGCGTGTGTGCATTCCAGCACCACCGGCGGCGCGCAGCCGGCCTCGTAGGCCTCGCGCCAACGCAGCGCGCAGACGCACCAGCGGTCGCCGGGTTTCAGCCCGCGAAAACGGTTTTCCGGGCGCGCGGTGATGAGGTCGTTGCCGCGCTCCATCTGGAAGTTCAGGAAGGCCACCGTCATGCGCGCGCAGACGACGTGGCTGCCCTGGTCGTGCTCGTCGGTCTGGCAGCAGCCGTCACGCAGCCAGCCGGTCAGCGGGTCGTAGGAGCAGGGCACCAGCGGGGTGCCCAGCACGTTCAGCGCGGTGCTCACGGGAGGCGCTGGGCACTGGCCGGCGCGGCCTTCAGCAGGGTCATGGCGGTGCCGATCAAACCCGCCACCTCGGTCATGTTGCCGGGCACGATCATGGTGTTGTTGGTCTTGGCCAGATGGCTGTAGGCGTCCACGGCCTTCTCGGCCACCTTCAGCTGCACGGCTTGTTCGCCGCCGGGTTGCTGGATGGCCGCGGCAATCTTGCGGATGGCGTCGGCCGTGGCGTCGGCCACCGCCGTGATCGCCGCCGCTTCGCCGATGGCCTTGTTGATCTCGGCCTGCTTGGCGCCTTCGCTGCGGGCGATGAAGGCCTCGCGTTCGCCGGTGGCGATGTTGATCTGTTCTTGACGGCGGCCTTCCGATGCCGCGATCAAGGCGCGCTTCTCGCGCTCGGCCGTGATCTGTGCCTGCATGGCGTGCAAGATGGCGGCCGGCGGCGTCAGGTCCTTGATCTCGTAGCGCAGCACTTTGACGCCCCAGTTCAGTGCCGCTTCGTCCAGCGCTTCCACCACGCCGGCATTGATGTGGGTGCGCTCTTCGAAGGTCTTGTCCAGCTCCATCTTGCCGATGACGCTGCGCAGCGTGGTCTGCGCCAACTGCGTGATGGCCACGATGTAGTTGCTGGAACCATAGCTGGCGCGCATCGGGTCGGTGACCTGGAAGTACAGGATGCCGTCCACCGTCAGCTGGGTGTTGTCCTTGGTGATGCAGACCTGGCTGGGCACGTCCAGCGGCACTTCCTTCAGCGAATGCTTGTAGGCCACCCGGTCAACGAAAGGGAACACGAAGCTCAGGCCGGGCGCCAGGGTGCGGTCGTACTTGCCCAGGCGCTCGATCACCAGGGCGTGTTGCTGCGGCACGATCTTCAGCGTGCGGACGATGAAGATGATGGCGACGACGGCGATGACGAGAGCGATTTCCATGAAGGTCTCTTTGGGATTCAGTTTTGCTTGACGGGCTGCACCCGCAATTCGTTGCCGTTCAAGGCCACGATGACGTGTTCGCCCGGCTGCGGCGCGCCGCTGCCGGCATGGCGCACGGCCCAACTGGCGCCGCGGTAGTGCACGCGGGCCGAGCCGTCGGCGGCCCAGTGCGCCACGTGCAGGTGCTGGCCGATGTCGAGGTTGACGTCAGGGTTGCTTTCGGGCGAAGTTGGCGGAGGCGCTTGCCGGCGCTTCAGGTACCACGCCGTGGTGGCGCCTGCGCCCACCACGGCCGCCACCAGCATCTGCGCCGTGGCGCCCAGCCCGGCGTGCGCGGCCAGCGCGCCGGCCGCGCAGCCCAAGGCCACCATCAGCAGGTAAAAGGTACCGCTGGCCAGCTCGGCGGCCACCAGCAGGCCGGCTGCCAGCCACCACAAGGTCGGGTTGTTCCAGTCCAAGCGTCGCCTCCTGTCCACAGTGCTGCACCAGCGGTGCGGGGGCAGTGTAGTCACGGCCCCAAGCGACCCTACACTTCGCGCTCTTTTCTTTTCAGCCCCAAGGCCCAGCCGATGCTTCGCTTCCGTTTCCCCATCGTCATCATCGACGAGGATTTCCGCTCGGAAAACACCTCGGGCTTCGGCATCCGCGCCCTGGCTTCGGCCATCGAGAAAGAAGGCTTCGAGGTGCTGGGCGCCACCAGCTACGGCGACCTGAGCCAGTTCGCGCAGCAGCAAAGCCGCGCGAGTGTGTTCATTCTGTCGATTGACGACAACGAATTCACCCCCGGCCCTGATCTCGACCCGGCTGTGCTGAACCTGCGCAAATTCATTGAGGAAATCCGCTTCAAGAACGCCGACATCCCGATCTACATCTACGGCGAAACGCGCACCAGCCAGCACATCCCCAACGACATCCTGCGCGAACTGCACGGCTTCATCCACATGTTCGAAGACACGCCGGAATTCGTGGCGCGTCACATCATCCGTGAGGCGAAGAGCTACCTCGACGGCCTGGCGCCGCCTTTCTTCAAGGCGCTGATGGACTACGCGCAGGACGGCTCGTACAGCTGGCACTGCCCGGGGCACAGCGGCGGCGTGGCCTTCCTGAAGAGCCCGGTCGGCCAGATGTTCCACCAGTTCTTCGGTGAGAACATGCTGCGCGCCGACGTCTGCAACGCCGTCGAAGAACTCGGCCAGTTGCTGGACCACAGCGGCCCGGTGCTGCAGAGCGAACGCAATGCCGCGCGCATCTTCAACGCCGACCACTGCTTCTTCGTCACCAACGGCACCAGCACGTCGAACAAGATGGTGTGGCACCACACCGTGGCGCCGGGCGACGTGGTGGTGGTGGACCGCAACTGCCACGTCAGCATCCTGCACAGCATCATCATGACCGGCGCGGTGCCGGTGTTTTTGACGCCGACGCGCAACCACCTGGGCATCATCGGGCCGATACCGGAAAGTGAATTCCAGCCCGAGACGATCCGTCGCAAGATTGCCGCCAACCCGCTGCTGGCCGGCATCGATGCCGACGCTTGCAAGCCGCGCATCCTGACGCTGACGCAGAGCACCTACGA
>JAYVBO010000161.1:0-1744 GCA_043750435.1 Betaproteobacteria bacterium
CCGCCGCGCTCAACGCCCGGCGAGTCGGTGATTCGCATCGTGCGGCAGCCACACACCGGCCAGCACCACGGCCAAGGCACCCAGAAATAAGGGCCACAGGCCCGCCAGCGCCGCCCAGCGCGCGTAGGGCGTGACGCCTTCGCGCCCCTGCACGCGGCCCTGCAGCACGCCGCGTGTGTAGGGCGCCAGCCGCGCCGTGACGCGGCCCCGGTGGTCGATGACGGCGGTGGCGCCGGTGTTGGTGGCGCGCAGCATCGGCACCTGGAATTCCAGCGTGCGCATGCGCGAAATGTTCAGGTGCTGTTCGTCGATGGCGCTGGGCCCGAACCAAGCAATGTTGCTGAGGTTGGCGAAGACCGTGGGCGCCTTCGTCACGTCGACAAAGCGCCGCGCCAGTTCTTCACCGAACAAGTCTTCGTAGCAGATGTTCGGCGCCACGCGCTGGCCCTGCACGGCGAGGGAAGGCGGGTTCGCCACGCCGCGCGCGAAGTCGCCCAGCGGGATGTTCATCATCTGCGTGAACCAATGAAAGCCCTGGGGCACGAATTCGCCAAAAGGCACCAGGTGCGTCTTGTCATAGCGGTAGGCCGGCGCGGGTGACAGGCCGGCCACCGAGTTGGTGTAGCCGACGTCAAAGCCGCCCAGCGGCACGCCGACCAAGGCCCGCGAACCGGTGGCCTGGAAGTGCGCCACCAGACTGTCCCAGTAGCCGGGCGCGAATTCGGCCAGTTGGTCAGGCAACAGCGGCACGGCGGTTTCGGGCGCCACTACCAGGTCGGCGCGCGCCACCAGCAGTTCGCGGGCCGTCCAGGCCAAGGCTTCGGGCATGCGGTCCAGCGCGAACTTCTCGTCCTGGCTGACGTTGGTTTGCAGCAGCGCCACCGAGATCTCACCCACCGGCCGGGTGAAGTCTTGCGGGCCCAGTCGCGGCAGCAGCAACAACGCCGCCACCAGCAGCGCTGGCGCCGCCGCCCGGCGGGGCGCGGTGACGGCGCCCACGGCCACCGCCGCCAGCAACGCCACCACCGCGCCGATGCCATAGACGCCCAGCCAGGGCGCCAGCGGCGCCAGCGGGCCGTCCAGCTGCGCATAACCCGCTGCCAGCCACGGGAAGCCGGTGAAGATGACACCGCGCGCCAGCTCGGCCAGCAGCCAAAGGGCGGCAAACAGCAGGGTGTCCCAGCCGCTGCCGCGCCGCCAGCGGGCGTAGGCCGCGCAGGCCGCCGCCAGGTAGAGCGACAGTGCCGCCGCCAGCCCCAGCACCGCCGCCACCGCCAGCGGTGCCGGCAGGCCGCCGTAGCGGTGCAGGCTGATGAAGATCCACCAGGTGCCGGCCGCCAGCCAGCCCGTGCCGTAGCACCAGCCCAGCAGCGCCGCGCGCCTGGGGCTGGTGGCTTGAAGGCGCCACAGCAGCGCGGCCAGGGTGGCGATGGGCAAGGGCCAGACGGCGGTGTGGTCGTAGGCCAGCGTCTGCAGCGCGCCCAGCAACGCGGCCAGGGCCACATCCAACAGCAGCGACGGTGGCCGCAGCGCGAACCAGTGCGCCGTCGCGCGGCCAGGGCGATTCAATCGAGGTCGCCGCCGTCGGCCGAACTGAGCGCGCCTGGGCCGGCCGGGCCGGTGACGCGCGAGACGCGGAACCAGCGCACCGCACCGCCACGCGTGATCATCACGACAAAACGCAGGCTGCCGATCTCGACGGCCTCGCCGCGACGCGGCACCCGACCCAGTTCGTGGGCCACCA
>JAYVBO010000162.1:0-1741 GCA_043750435.1 Betaproteobacteria bacterium
TGGTGCTGGGGCTGGTGGCCATGCTGCGCTATAAGCAAACGCTAGACTGAAAAGGCCTGCCCCATGCGCAAACGCAACGTCCTGCACCGCCTCTATGGCCAAACCGGCCTGGCCGCACTGGCCGCTGCGTTGTCTGCCTGTGCACCTTTTCCGCCTGCCCGTACGCCCCCCGCGCCGGTGGCGGTTGCGGCACCGACTGCAACACCGGCGCCGGCTGTGGCACCGGCCGCACCGGCCTTTGCGGCGGCCCATTTCGTCCCGCCGGCGGCCGCCGCAGCATCGGCAGCGGTGCCGCCGGCTGGCCCGCCGCCCTTCGCCACCGTCATCAAGGACGCCCGGCGCGTCGACGGTCCGCTGACCTTCTGGCAGAAGGACGACAAGGTCTGGATCGAGCTGATGCCGGCCAACTTCGGCCAGACCCTGCTGCTGTCGCCCAAGATCAAGTCCGGCATCGGCGAAGCCTGGGTGCTGGGCGGGCTGATGGGCATGTCCATCAATGGCGTGGGCGGCGCCCAACTCGTGGAATTCCAGCGCGTGCACAACCAGGTGCGGCTGGTGGCGCGCAACACCGACGTCGTCGCCAAGGCTGGCACGCCCGAGGCCCGCGCGGTGGCCAGCAGCTATTCGAACAGCCTGCTCGGTGCCACGCCGGTGGTCAGTGCGCCCCACCCCGACCGCAAGAGCGTGCTGATCGACGCCAGCGCGCTGTTCCTGAACGACCTGATGGGCGTGGGCATGATGCTGCAGCGCGGCCTGCGCCAGGGCTACAGCCCCGACCGCAGCAACTCGCTGATCACCGCCTTGCGCGGCACACCGCAGGCCAGCATCGTCGAGACCCAAGTCCACTACTACAGCGGCAACCCGACGATGACGATGTTCGGCGCGCCGCCCGGTGCGCCGGTGCCGGTGCTGCCGCGCTTCCTGCCCGACAGCCGCAGCCTGATGGTCAGCCTGCACTACTCACTGGCGCCCCTGCCCGAAACACCAATGGCCACGCGCCGCGCCGATCCGCGCGTGGGCCTGTTCACCAGTACCGTGCTCGACTTTTCGGACGACCTGCAACTGACGCCGCGCCAGCGCTATGTGAACCGCTGGCGGCTCGAGAAGAAAGACCCCGCCGAAGCGCTGTCCGACCCCATCAAGCCCATCAAGTTCTGGGTCGACCACAACGTGCCCCACGCCTACCGCGAGACCGTGCGCAGCGCCATCCTGGAATGGAACAAGGCCTTCGAGAAAATTGGCATCCGCAATGCCATCACGGTGGAACAGCAGGCCGACGACGCGCCCTTCGACACCCTGGATTTCGGCCACGCCAGCGTGCGCTGGATGATGAACGCCGACCCGGCCTTCGGCGCCATCGGCCCCAGCCAGGTTGACCCGCGCACCGGCGAAATCCTGGACGCCGCCATCGCCTTCGAAGGCATGTCCGCGCGCAGCCAGCGCGGCTTGCGGGCGCAGGTGCTACCGGCATCCACGGCGTCGGCAGCCGCCTCGGCCAACGGCCTGCAGGCGCCCGCGGCACCTTTCGACTTGCTGCCGACGCACGCCCCCGGCGCCGCACTGCCCAACGCGCTGACGATGTGCCTGCACGGCGAGGTGGCGGCCGAGCAGTTGGGTTATGCGCTTGACGTGATGGAAGCGCGCGGTGAACTGGAGCCTGACAGCCCCATGGCGCAGCAGTTCGTGCAGGACTACGTCAAGGATTCCATCATGCACGAGGTGGGCCACGCACTGGGCCTGC
>JAYVBO010000163.1:0-4099 GCA_043750435.1 Betaproteobacteria bacterium
GATGTCGCTGCCGCGGGTGCTGCGCGCCGAGTTCACGTCCACGCTGACCAGCGCTTCGGTGTGGTCGATGACGATGGCGCCGCCCGAAGGCAGGTTCACGGTGCGGCTGAAAGCCGTTTCGATCTGGTGTTCGATCTGGAAGCGGCTGAACAGCGCCGCGTCGTCGCGGTAACGCTTCACACGGTTGGCCGTTTCCGGCATCACGTGCGTCATGAACTGCAACGCCTGGTCGTAGATGTCGTCGGTGTCGATCAGGATCTCGCCGATGTCCGCGGTGAAGTAGTCGCGGATGGCGCGGATGACCAGGCTGCTTTCCTGGTAAATCAGGTAGGCGCCCTTGCCGCCGGTGGAAGCGCCGTCGATGGCGGTCCACAGCTTGAGCATGTAGTTCAGGTCCCACTGCAGCTCTTCGGCGCTGCGGCCGATGCCGGCGGTGCGCGCGATCAGGCTCATGCCCTTGGGGTAGTCCAGCTGGTCGAGGTTTTCCTTCAGCTCTTCGCGCTGCTCGCCTTCGATGCGGCGGCTGACGCCACCGCCGCGCGGGTTGTTGGGCATCAGCACCAGGTAGCGGCCGGCCAGGCTGACGAAGGTGGTCAGCGCTGCGCCCTTGTTGCCGCGCTCTTCCTTGTCGACCTGCACCAGCAGGCTGTCGCCTTCCTTGACGGCGTCTTGGATGCGCGCGTCGCGGGCGTTGACGCCTTCGCGGAAGTAGTTCTTGCTGATTTCCTTGAACGGCAGGAAGCCGTGGCGGTCTTCGCCGTAGTCGACGAAGCAGGCTTCCAGCGACGGTTCAACCCGGGTGATGACGGCCTTGTAGATGTTGCCCTTGCGCTGTTCGCGCCCTTCGATTTCGGTTTCGAAGTCGAGCAGCTTTTGGCCATCGACGATCGCCAGACGCCGCTCTTCAGGCTGCGTGGCATTGATCAACATGCGTTTCATGTGCACTCCCGCGGGCCGTGTGGACCCGACTATCCATGTTCAGCAACCCGCTCAGGCGGGCTGCCCTTCTTCACACAGATGCACGAAAAACGCGGTCGAACCGAAGTCGCGAGTGCCCTGGACTGCGATCACGCCGCCTTGTGGCGGTCAGTGGCGCAGCGTTGGCGCGTGCGTGTCGGCGGGTGCTGCTGCAGGGTGGGTCGCCGTTAGCCCGGGCCACTGCGGATCGCGCAGTGGCGTCCCCAAGCCTGCGGCAGTCCGGCATGCGGCAGCGCGCCGAGGCCGGGTAGGGCAGGTGTTGGGGGTGGCGGGTAACGGGGACGACATGGACTGCTGCGAGCGCGCCGGACGCTGGATGCAAGACGGCGGCGGACCGGGTCTTGCACCATGGGATTCACGGTGGCCTCACGGGCTGTTTCTACAGCCGCGAGGGCGGGGTTCTTTGCGTTCTTCTGCCGCCTGCGGTTGTGGTCTGCCGGGTCACTGTGGGTCCCCGGCCCGATCACATCTTCAGGCGTTGCATCACCTTCTTGCTTGCACGATGTTCGTGCAATGCAGCCCACGCAAGCGCCGGAACAGCCCGGGTAAACTCCGTTAAATCAAGCACTTACGGCCCAAACGTGGAGCTGAAGAGTATAGAGGGGAAAGTCGCGGTACCTGACCATCCAGCCCAGCCTGCCGTACGCCATTTGACGGTGGATGCCGAATCGGCCGGGCAGCGCCTGGACAACTACCTGATGCGCATGCTGAAGGGCGTGCCCAAGACCCACGTCTACCGCGTCATCCGCTCGGGCGAGGTGCGCATCAACAAGGGCCGCGTCCACGCCGACACCCGCGTGGCCGAGGGCGACGACGTGCGCCTGCCGCCGGTGCGCATGGCGGAAAAGCCCGCTGGGCCACTGGCCCCGGCGCGTGAATTCCCCATCCTGCTGGAAGACGAGCACCTGCTGGCCATCGTCAAGCCGGCCGGCGTGGCGGTGCACGGCGGCAGCGGCGTCAGTTCGGGTGTCATCGAACAATTGCGCCGCTCGCGGCCCGCCGCCAAGTTCCTGGAACTGGTGCACAGACTGGACAAGGAAACCTCGGGCATCCTGCTGCTGGCCAAGAAGCGCAGCGCGCTCGTCCATCTGCAAGACCAGTTTCGCAGCCGCGACACCGGCAAGATCTACGCCGCCGCCGTGCTGGGTACCTGGCCCGACAAGCTGAAGGTCATCGACCTGGCGCTGCACAAGGGCCTGGACGCCGCTGGCGAGCGCCATGTGCGCGTGGTGCCGGCCGACCATGAAGACGGCCGCCGTTCCATCACCCTGGTCAAGGTGCTGCAGCGCCGGCCCGATTTCACGCTGCTGGACGTGACCATCAAGACCGGCCGCACGCACCAGATCCGCGTCCACCTGGCACACAGTGGCCACCCCATCGTCGGCGACCCCAAGTACGGCGATTTCGCGCGCAACAAGCTCTTCGCCAAGCAGCACCGCTACGAGCGCATGTTCCTGCACGCCCGGCAGCTGGCTTTCGACCACCCCGCCAGCGGCGAGCGCATCACCCTGCAAGCGCCATTGCCGGCCGACTGCGCGACACTTTTGAAGCCATGACACAACGTCACCGACAACGTCAATTCGACCTCATCGTCTTCGACTGGGACGGCACGCTCTTCGACAGCACCCTGCTGATCGTGCGCTGCATCCAGGCCGCCTGCCGCGACATCGAGGTGCCCGTGCCCAGCGACGAAGCCGCCGCCTACGTCATCGGTCTGGGCCTGCACGACGCCCTGCAGCACGCCGTGCCCGGCCTGCCGCCCGCGCGCTACCCCGAACTGGGCATGCGCTACCGCCACCACTACATCGCCAGGCAGCACGAACTGCTGCTGTTCCCGGGCACGCTGGCGATGCTGCAGGCGCTGAAAGCCCGCCAGCACTGGCTGGCCGTGGCCACCGGCAAGCACCGCAAGGGGCTGGACGACGCATTGGCGCATTCGCAGCTGGGCGTGCTGTTTGACGCCACGCGCACGGCCGACGAAACCGCCGGCAAGCCCCACCCCTTGATGCTGCAGCAGCTGATGGCCGAAATGGGTGTGAGCCCGGAACGCACGCTGATGATTGGCGACACCACCCACGACCTGCAACTGGCCATCAACGCCGGCACGCCCCGGGTGGCCGTCAGCTACGGTGCGCACGAGGCCGAGGTTTTCGACGCCTACGGCCCGCTGCATGTGGCGCACAGCACGGCTGACTTGCACGCCTGGCTGCTGGAGCACGCTTGAGTTTGGGTGCCGTCAGCCCGCCGGCGACCGAGTCCGGCTTGTTCCTGTGCGACGCCCGCAGCCTGGAAGAGCGCGGCAAGGCCCATGGCTGGGACGTGCTGGAGTACGGCCGCCCGGTGCGCGCTTTCGCGCTGCGCTTTGACGGCGCCGTGCGCGCCTATCTGAACCGCTGCCTGCACGTGCCGGTAGAACTGGACTGGCTGCCGGGCGAGTTTCTGGACAGCGACAAGCGCTACATCGTCTGCGCCATCCACGGTGCCACCTACGAACCGGCAGGCGGGCGCTGCGTGGGCGGCCCCTGCGGTCGCGGCCGGCTCACCGCCCTGCGCACCGACGAGCGTGACGGCGTGGTCTATTGGTATCCTTCCCCCGACATTCGACCGGTGGCCACCGACACACCGGCCTGAAGAAAGCACTTGATGAGCACCCCCGATTCAACCCAGGCGCCCGCGCCTGTGGCCTCCCCTTTCGAGACCCCCGCGCCGCACCCGACGGCCCCCAGTGAGCAGGCCGCGTCGCCCAGCCGCCCTGGCCTGGAAGCCGCGTTGGAGCGTGTGGCCGCCGAACTGCTGCATGACCGCAGGAGCGAACGCCGCTGGCGCAACTTCTTCCGCCTGACTTGGCTGGGCCTGGCGGCCACGGTGCTGTGGCTGGGCTTCGCCAACCGCTTCGCGCCCAGCGTGCCCAACACGCCGCACACGGCCCTGGTGGAAGTGCGCGGCGAGATCGGCGCCGAGACCGAAGCCAACGCCGAAGCCTTGGTGGGTGCGCTGAAGAATGCCTTTGAAGACGCCGGTGCGCAGGCCGTGGTGTTGCGCATCAATTCGCCCGGCGGCAGCCCGGTGCAAAGCGGCATCGTCAACGACGAGATCAGGCGTTTGAAGGCCAAGCACCACA
>JAYVBO010000164.1:0-1737 GCA_043750435.1 Betaproteobacteria bacterium
AGCCCCTGCATCTGGCTGGTGAACCGGCCCAAGCCTTTCCTGATCGCGGTGATTTTGGCGCTGGTGATGTCGGGCGTTTACGCCATCCACCAGAGCTTCTTCGAGATCTTTCTGGTCGTTGCCGTGGGCCTGCTGGGTTACGCGATGCGCTGGCTGAGTTTGCCAGTGCTGCCGCTGGTGCTGGGCCTGGTGCTGGGCTATCTGGTGGAAAGCAACTACCGCCGCAGCCTGCTGATTTCGGGCGGCGAGTTGAGCATCTTCGTCACCGACAAGGTGTCGCTGGGCCTGCTGTCGCTGGCCGTGCTGCTGACCGGCTACACGGCGTGGAAAGAGTTCTTTGGCGCCGACAAGAAGAAGGAAAAGAAGCATGCAAGCTGAAGCAGCGAACACGGTCTCGGTCGCGCAACAACTGGCGCGTGGCATCAAAGCCTGCACGCCCGAAGCCGACCCGCTGGCTGCCGTCGTCGCGCAGCGTTTGCTGCTGGACATCGCCGGCATCTGCGTCGCCGCGCGGCATGAGCCCTATGTGGCGGCGGCCATCGCCAGCATCGACCAACCCGGCCCCTGCACCGTCATCGGCTTTGCGCAAACGATGGGCGTCGAAGGCGCGGCCTTCGTCAACGGCACCGCTGCGCATGGTGAAGATTTCGACGACACCTACGAAGGCGGGCCGGTGCACGCCGGTGCGGTCATCGTGCCGGCCGTGCTGGCGGCCGCGCAGCGCCACGGCTGCAGCGGCGCCGACCTGCTGCGCGGCATTGCGGTGGGCGTGGAAGTGACCTGCCGCCTGTGCGCCGTGGCGCCGATGAAGGTGCACAAGGCCGGCTTCCACCCGACCGCCATCTTTGGCGTGATGGGCGCGGTGGCCGGCGTCGGCGCGATGCTGCGCTTGACCGAAGCGCAACTGGTCCACGCCTTGGGCATCGCCGGCAGCATGGCCGGCGGCATCATCGAATACCTGGCCGAAGGCGCCTGGACCAAGCGTTTGCACCCGGGCTGGGCGGCGCAGTCGGGCTACCGCGCGGTGCGTCTGGCGCTGGCCGGCTTTCAAGGGCCGCGCACGGTGTTCGAAGGCCAGCACGGTTTCTTCCACGGCTATGCGAACCTGAAAACGGCGGTCGGTGAAGGCCAGGGTGAAGGCGACTTCGCGGCCATGCTCAGCGGCTTCGGCACGCAATGGCTGTGGACCACCATTGCCTTCAAGCCCTACGCCTGCGGCACCATGGCCCACCCCTACATCGACTGCGCGCGGGCCTTCCGGCAACGCGGCATCGCACCCGAACAAATCGCATCCATCGAGTGCGAAACGGCCGAGGGCATCGTGCACAGACTGTGGGAACCGCTGGCCACCAAACGTGCGCCGCAGAACGCCTACGCGGCCAAGTTCAGCATCCCCTATGCCATCGCGGTGGCGCTGTTGAAGGACAACGCCGGGCTGTCGGAATACACCGACTCGCAGGTGTCTGAACCGGCCCTGCTGGCGCTGATGGCCAAGGTGAACTACAGCGTCGATCCGGCCAACCCCTACCCGAAACAGTTCACCGGCCATTTGAAGGTGACGCTGACCGACGGCACGGTGTTCGAGCACCGCCAGGGCTACTTCAAGGGCGGCGCCCAGCACCCGCTGTCCGACGCCGACCTGCAACACAAATTCCACGCCAACTGCGCCCACGGCGGCCTGGGCCGCGTGGCATCTGATGCCCTGCTGGCGCAACTGGACAGCCTGCTCGCGCAGCC
>JAYVBO010000165.1:0-1735 GCA_043750435.1 Betaproteobacteria bacterium
GACGACGCGCTGCAGCCGGGCACGTCCTTCACCGTCGGCGGCCTGCGCTGGCAGGCCCACGCCGCACCCGGCCACGACCCGCATTCGCTGATCCTGCACTGCCCTGAACGCGGCGTGGTCATCACCGCCGACGCGCTGTGGGAACGCGGCTTCGGCGTGGTCTTCCCGGAACTGGACGGCGTGCACGCCTTTGACGAAGTGGAAGCGACGCTGGACCTCATCGCGTCCTTCGGTGCGCGCCTGGCCATCCCCGGCCACGGCGCGCCTTTCAGCGACCTGCCGGCGGCCCTGCAACGCGCCCGCTTGCGCCTGGCCGGCTTCCGCGCCGACCCGCAGCGCCACGCCCACCATGCGGTGAAGGCGCTGGTCAAATTCCACCTGCTTGAAGTGCAGCGCCAGGCCTGGCCTGAACTGCTGGCCTGGTTCAGCGGCGTGACGCTTTACGAGGCCGTCTGGCGCCGCCTGGGTTGTCCGGACGGCAGCCTGGAAGCGTTTGCCGAACGCGTGGTCAGCGAACTCGTCGCGCAGGGCGTGCTGGCGCTGCGCGACGGCGTGGTGTTCGACGCCTGAGCACCGAACACCACACCGTTCAGACGATCAGTTCGCCTGCGCTTCCATCCGCCGCAAGGCTTGCCCGCCGCCGTAGCTGGACTGCACGCCCAGCGTGCCGCCCACCGTCATGCGCACGGCGCAGTACTTGAACTCGGGGATCTTGGCGTAGGGGTCCAGCGCCGCGTTGGTCAGCCGGTTGATGGCCGCTTCGTAGTAGCAGAAGGGCACGAAGACCGCGCCGCGCGGCGAGCTGTCGTCGGCCCGCGCGTACAGCACCACCTCGCCCCGCCGCGATTGCAGCGTGACCACATCGCCCGGCTGCGCGCCCATCTCGGCCAGGTCCAGCGGGTGGATCAGCGCCACCGGATCGGGCTCGATGGCGTCCAGCATGGTCGCGCGCCGGGTCATGCTGCCGGTGTGCCAGTGTTCCAGCTGGCGGCCGGTGATCAGCACCATCGGGTAGTCGGTGTCGGGCCGCTCGTCGGCCGGAATGATGTCGGCCGGCACAAAGCGCGCGCGGCCGCCTTCACGCGGGAAGTCTTCCGTGAAGACCACCGAAGTGCCCGGGTCGCCTTCCTTCAGGCACGGATAGGTGACCGCGTGTTCGCGGTCGAGCCGGTCCCAGGTGATGCCCGCGATGCTGGGCATGGTCAGGCGCATTTCGTCGAAGACTTCCGACACATGGCTGCGCGGCCAGTCCAGGCCCATGCGCTGGGCGATCTGCTGAATGATCCACAGGTCTTGGCGCGCGTCGCCCGGCGGGTTGATGGCCTGACGGCCCATCTGCACCAGGCGGTCGGTGTTGGTGAAGCTGCCGGTCTTTTCGGGAAAGGCACTGGCCGGCAAAATCACGTCGGCCAGGTAGGCGGTTTCGGTCAGGAAGATGTCCTGCACCACCAGCAAGTCCAAAGCCGCCAGCGACGCGCGAGCGTGGTTGGCGTCGGGGTCGGACATGGCCGGGTTCTCGCCCATCACATACAGGCCGCGCACGTCGCCGTGCTGAATGGCGTGCATCACCTCCACCACCGTCAAACCGGGCTGCTCGTCCAGCGAGCCGGCGGCCACGCCCCAGGCGGCTTCGAAGCGGGCGCGGGTGTCAGCGTTGGACACATGCTGGTAGTCGGGGAACATCATCGGGATCAGACCCGCGTCCGACGCGCCTTGCACATTGTTCTGGCCGCGC
>JAYVBO010000166.1:0-1733 GCA_043750435.1 Betaproteobacteria bacterium
CTCCACCGTGTCTGGCAAGGTTGGCGTTATGCCACTGCCGGCCATGGCCGGTGGCCGCAGCGCGACCTGCGTCGGCGGCTGGCAGTGGGCGGTCAGCGCGTTTTCCAAGAGCAAGGCCGAAGCAGCCAAGCTGGTCAAGTTCATGGCCTCGCCAGAGACCAGCAAGTTCCTGGCCGTTGAAGGCTCCTTGCTGCCCACCTACGCCAGCGTCTACACCGACGCCGACGTGGTCAAGGGCGCCCCTTGGTTCAAGGACGCCGCCGCGGTGGTCGTGGCCGGCAAGAGCCGTCCGATGAGCAAGGACTATGGCCAGGTCAGCGACATCATCCGCACCACCACCAGCGCGGTGCTGGCCCGCACCCGCACGCCCGCAGAGGGCGCGGGCGACATCGGTTCGCGGCTGGGCCGCGTGATGCGATGAGCGGCCGCGGTGAAAGACCGGCCATGAATCCGCCGCCGACCCTGCCCACGCCGCCGAACTGGCTGGACAGGCTGCGCGACCCCAGCGAACGCACGCTGGGCGTGCTGCTGTTGACCCCGGCGCTGCTGCTGCTGGCGCTGATCGTGGTCTACCCCATAGCCCGTTTGCTGGTCAACAGCTTCTACGACCTGCGCCTGTCGGGTGGCGACGGCGCGCGTTTTGTGGGTTGGGAAAACTACGCCCTGGTGCTGGACGACACCGACTTCTGGAACGCCGCCAAGAACACCGTGTTGATTACTTTGGTGACCGTGCCCGGCGCGCTGGTGGTGGGTCTGGGCCTGGCCATGTTGGCGAACCTGCCCTTCAAGCGGCAGTGGCCGGTGCGCCTGGCGCTGCTGCTGCCGTGGGCGCTGCCGCTGTCCTTCTGCGGCCTGATCTTCGCGTGGTTCTTCCACACCGACTACGGCGTGGTCAACGACGCGCTGCAGCGCCTGGGTCTGGCCGATGGGGCCGACCCGGCGATGTGGCTGCTGCGGCCGGGTTGGGCCTTCACGGCCATCTGCGTGGCCATCATCTGGAAGACGTCTTCCTTCATGGCGCTGATCTTGTTGGCCGGCTTGCAGATGATCCCCAAGACCCTGTACGAAGCCGCCGAAGTGGACGGCGCCAGCCGCTGGCAGCAGTTCTGCGAGATCACCCTGCCCATGCTGATGCCCAGCATCATCGTGGCGCTGATCTTCCGCACCATCACCGCGCTGCAGACCTTCGACATCCCGTACACCATGACGCGGGGCGGCCCCGGCAACAGCACCGAGACCCTGGCCATGCTGATCCACAAGACCACCATCGATTACCTGGACGTGGGCTACGGCAGCACGCTGGCGGTGGGCATGTTCGTGTTGTCGCTGTGCGTGACGGCGGTATATCTGCGGCGCGTGGGGAATGCGGCATGAACGGTGCAGCATGAAAGGCGCGGCATGAACCCCGGCATCAAGCTCTTCGAGCCGCGCAGCTTGCGCTTCATTGCCGCGGCCATCGTGGTCTGCAACGGCTTCTTTCCGGCGCTGTGGATCTTGTTCACTTCGCTGAAGACCGAAGCCGAACTGGTGCGCAAACCCATCAGCTGGTGGCCGCACGAGGCCACGCTGGACAACTACCTGCGCGCTTTCACCGACCAGCCCCTGCTGCGCTACATGGGCAACAGCTTCGCGGTGGCCCTGGGTTCCACGGTGGTGTCGCTGGTGGTGGCTACGCTGGCCGCCTACGCACTGGCGCGGCTGAACCTGAAGCACCGGCAGCTGATCTTGACGGC
>JAYVBO010000167.1:0-4080 GCA_043750435.1 Betaproteobacteria bacterium
CAAACGATCATAGGACGAGCGGTTCGTCAAAGTCGGTGGCCTTGAAGCGCCCGTGTTCGCGCACTTCGCATCCTCGCGTATCGGCCATGCGGTAGAGCCGCAGGCAGTCTTCGTTGATATTGATCTCGGCCAGCAGCCGCCTTTCGAGCGCTTCCATTTGCGCCAAATCGACCTGGCATTCAAAGACCGATTTTTGTACCCGTTGCCCAGCGCTTTCGCAGACCTTGGCCACCCGCCGCAGCCGTCTGCGGCCCGGTAGGGCTTCCGTGTTCACGTCATAGCAGACGATCACCAACATCGCTCGGTCCTTGTTCCGGGGTCCAAAGTCAGCGCATGGCGAAAGGCGGATACACCGCTGCCTCACCTCTGAGATGCCGGGCCAACAATCGCGCTTGCACCAGAGGTACCAACCCCAGCGGGACGGATTCAGCCAACAGCGGATGGGTCAGCACCTCTTGCTTGCGCTCCTGAAATGCCACCACCACCGCTTTGCGCGCGTCGCCTTCCAGCAGCACGGCGCCGCCTTCGCGGTGGACGAAATCGCCGGCGGTCAGTTGGCCCCGGTTGATCAACGACAGCGCCAGCCGATCAGCCCACGGCCGGAACTCTTCCATCAGGTCCAGCGCCAGAGAGGCACGACCTGGGCGCACCACATGCAGGAAACCGATCTGCGTGTCCAAACCCGCGGCTTCACAGGCGCTGCGGCAGTCATTCATCCACATCGAATACAGGAAGGACAGGAGGGCATTGAAGCGATCACGCGGTGGCCGACGGCTGCGCCCGTCCATCGAGAAGTCGGCGCGCAGGTCGCCGCGAACCAGGTGGTTGATCGCCTCAAAGTAGCCACGTGCGGCCTCGCCTTCCAGGCCCCTGACGACATCTGGCGAAGCGGCCTCGGGCAGCGCGCGCAGGCTGGCAGCAAGGTCTTGGGCCTTGCGCGTGAGCAAGGCGCGGTCTTGCTCGGACTGGGCTTCGCGCGCGCCGCGCAACAGCACCGCGCGCTGGTTGCGCAACTTGCCGCCAACAATGGCCCGCGCCAGTTCCAAGCTGAAGGGCGCATCCAGCACGGCGCGATGCTGGGCCTGGCGCAGCAGCACGTTGCCGCCGGTTGCGCCTTCCAGCCTGGCCTTGAAACGCCCGGCGTCGTCCAGCAGCACCAGCGCAATGCCGCCTTCGGCCAGGCGGTGCATCAGCGGTGCACTCAAGCCCACGTGACCGAAGCAGACCACCGCTTGCAGGTGGTGCAGCGGCACGCGCAGCCGGGTGTCGTCGCCGACCTGCACGCGCAGGGTGTCGTTGTCCAGACGCAGGCGGCTGTCTGCCAGTGTCACGTACAGCGTGTTGAGCAATTGCATGCCGTTACCGCCCTGGGCTAGGTTGGAATATCGGGCTCAGATTCCGCTGCCGCACCCCGGGCCAAACGGGCCAGGGCTTCGGGTTGGCAGCGGTCGCGCAGCGAACAGCCTTTGCAGCGTCGCACGTCGGCAGTGGGCGGCGGCAGCACTCCCGTGTTCAGCATGTCCAGCACCGCCGCCCGCGCATTCTTCACCGTGTCGCGCAGGCCAGCGTCTATGGCCACGACGCGGCGTCGTTTGGAACTGGCGTAGTAGATCGCGCCTTCGCAAACCGCCCGGCCCGTCATCTCTTCAAGGCACAGGGCCTGCGCGGCCAACTGCACATCGTCGCAAGCCGCGATGTCGGCGGCCTTGTGCCGCGAGCCATGCTTGTACTCAACCGGGTAGGGCGTGCCGTTGGGCTCGAACTCCACCACATCGGCCTTGCCGATCAAGCCCAGGCTGTCACTCCAGACGGGCAAGGCCCGTTCGACGCGCAAGCCCCGGCGTATCTCGAACCCGGGGTCATCCACCTGGCGATGCACGGCCTGGCCGCGCAAGGTGTGCAGGTTGTCGTCGAAGGCCTGTTCAAGGTGGATCAGGCCGCACTGGCGCGGGCAATAGGCCCAATGCTGCAGGGCCGACAGCGGCAGGGGGTCGCTGGCCTCGGGCATGGCGCGTCAGCCCTGCGCCACCCGCGTCAACCCACTGCCAAGCGCACGGGCTTGCCCACGCGGCTGAGCATGGCCACCAAGGTGTCGATGGTGAACTTGGCCGTCTTCTGGTTCACGACATCAGAGACGCGTGGGCGCGACACCATCAAGATTTGCGCTGCGTCGGCCTGTTTGAGTTGGTGCTCGCTGATCCAGTTCGACAGCTCGACCATCAATTGCTGCTTCAGCGCACGCGTGTCGTTGATTTGCTTGCGCGAAGCGGCATTCAGCTTCTTGGCCTCTGCGGCGGAAAAACCCAGTTCCAGGAACAGGTTCGCGCCCACTTTCGTCACGTGGCGGATTTCAGTGTCTATGGCTGTCGTCATCGTTGAACCTTCCTGCTTCTCACAACGGCGCGGTAGCGGACCGTGGCAATTTCCTTGTCATGCCTGGACGTGGCTTGCGTCTTCTTCTGGAAACAGTGCAAGACGTAAACCGCTTCTTCGAACTTGGCGACATACAGCACCCTGAAGATGCCTTGTGCATCGCGGATCCGGATTTCGCGGGTGCCCGCGCCAACCTCATCGAACGGTTTCCAGTCGGTCGCATCGAGCCCGGCCTGCACCTTGCCCAGCTCAAACCCGGCTTCCTGGCGAGGCGTCTTCGGGAACGCGACGAGATCGGCGTAAGCAGAACCCACCCACCTCAGCTCTTTTTCGTCGGGCGGCAGGCTCATTGGTATAAAAGTTTATACAAAATTGGCGGTGGGTCAAGCCAGGCCCGCCTCAGCACCTGCGTGTCAGCGTCACGCCCGGCACCGCCTGAATGCGCTGGCCCACAGCCAGCGCCTGCCCGTCGAAGGTCACCGCGTATGCAGCGAAGTCGCGTGCCGGGGCGCTGGCATCGCCAGCCCGGGCCACGGTCAGTCGGTCGAAAAGGCTGTGCGCGTGGGCGTTGCCGAGTTCGCTGTCATGCGTGAAAACATACAAGCCGCGCGTGGACATTTCACCCCGGGCGGCCGAGCGGTCGTGCTCGAACATGTCTTCCAAAGCCTTGAAGAAGAGTTCGAGGTCGTCGCCTGAAAAGCCGGTCTGGCGGGCCAGGAAGGACGACACAAAGCCGTGGCTACGGTACAGGCCGTAGGGGACGGTGTGCTTGCGGCCCATGGTGCGGTTGTCACCGTCCTGCTTTTCCGATTCAGCTTCTGTTGCCACCGCCATTCGGGTGATGGAATGCTCTGCTGCCACGATGGCATCCAGTGAGCGGGCAAATGTCATTTGCACCGGTCCGCGCACTTGGCCGCAGTTGACTCCGGTGGACATCACTGCGCCGAAGGTGCGGACGTCGAAATAGTTGCTGCACATCCACTTGCGGGCTTCAACCACACTGTCCTCGCTGCCCTTGCGCTTCTTCTTGCTTGCCTTGCCGTCATCGGCCAGCTCATCGCTGGCGCCTATTGCTGTGTAGGCCTCACGGTGCAGACGTTCCAGAACACCTCTTTCCTTGACATAGATGTCATACGGCCGCACGGCGTTCTTAACCAACCCAACGTAATTGCGCACCTTGCGCTTGAGCGACACGTCGGTCACCAGGCCGTGGCCGGTTTCGGCGTCCAGGCGTGGCAGGTTGCCGGCGTCGGGGTCGCCGTTGGGGTTGCCGTCCTTCACGTCGAAGAGCAGCACAAAGTCATGGCGTTGGTTGATGGACATCTTCAATCCTCCGTGGCGTTGTCGGGTGTGCCTGAGTCGGCATCGGGTTTGCGTTTGAAAAACGACTGGCGCTGGTGGTAGTAGCCCAAGGCGAAGCGCCCTTGATCGGGCAGATTCAGCTGGCGCGGAAAGTCCAACAGCGCGGGCGCCTCCAACGTGCCGAATATTTCACCCAGCAAGCGCTCGAAGTGCGCCACTTCACCATCGGCCAGCTTCTTCAGGTGGGCGTTCTTCAACCGCAGCAGCGTGGTGAACACGGTGACAGGCGTGGTGGAAGCCGCGCCGTAGTAGCGGTCGCGTATGGTCGCGTTGATGCCGGGCTGGGCCTTTTGCTGAATGCGTTCCAGCACCGCGAACAAACGGCCCAGGCGGTAGGCTGCATCG